>JBGSUY010000109.1:0-5005 GCA_041753195.1 Chromatiaceae bacterium | reverse complement strand
CCCGTTTCGGCCCATTCAAGCCGACAACGGCGCTTCTGCCACACGATCGCCGTGGTCTCCACCAGCCGCACCACCCGGCGGCCGAGTTGAGTTCTCGTCACTCATAGGCCGCGGAGGTCGAATTGTTCACAACCTCTGAGCTCGGTGGAGATCAGCGAGGCGGAACTGCAAGACGCGGAGGACTCGCTGTACGACTGGCGGAACGTGGAGCCCGAAGGATACGAGGCGCCTTGGGAGTAGAACGAGAGGGTGGGGCAGGGAAGCCCGTTCAGAGGTTGCCGAACGTCAGCACTTGCCCACAGGGTCCACAGGGCCGCCGCTTGCCTTGGGGGCGCGGCGCCCTGTGGACTTGTGGACAAGCGACGGAAGGGAAGCCCGTTCCCAGATTAGGGAACAATCCGCAGGGGAGGGCGAGGGATCACGGCCAATGGCCCCCGTCCGGGGGGCCTAGTTAGGTCACTCCAAACGGTAGCTCATCACGGTGCCGCCACGCCTGCAGCCGATCGAGACCGCGCCGCTTAAGCTCCATCGACCGCAAAACGAGCTCGACCCGAAGGGAACGCTCCGCCCACTCAACCGCTGAGGGAAGATCCAAGATGGCTTCCTGGCCGTGCCCCTTGGCCCTGATCTCTTGGCCCTTCGCGTAGATCTTCAAGGACCAGCGCCGGGAATGCTGGCCGAAGTAAAGGGTTTGCCCCTTGACGAGCTGACCCCGGCCACGGTGCGAAAGGTGGGCACTCTGTTCCGCCTGTCGAAGCCATGCCTTGCATTCCCCAAGGCTCCCGAGATGAAACGACTCGGTGATGTCCACCCTGGTCAGCTCGACATCGCCACCACGCCACACGGAGGGCAAATGGGAGGGAACATCCAGCCCCAGAGCCGCCGCCACCGCCTCACACGTAGCCACCACGAGGGACGGAACATCGTTCGTCCCCCAGAGGTTGTGCCCCTGGAAGTACTTCACCGGATTCCCGGAGATCTCGACGAATTGAAGATCCCCGAAGGCGGGATGGTTGTAGGTCCGCACCTGCAACCCGGTCTGCCACGACCCGTCTACCGTCACGCGCTTCGCCGACTTCCATTCCAGCTCCCCCGAAGGATCGATCGAGAGGACATGGCCCCCGAGGATCGGCTCGGAGTGCCACATCTCGACACGGAAGGTAAGCCAGTCGATCACCCGACCGCTTCCGCCTTCGGGGGCCGCTGGTCCTCAAAGACCAGCTCGCGAAGCTGGGCGATCTGCGCATCCGCCCGAGCGAGGAGCCGGACCAGTTCGGCGTTCTTGCGCCGGTACTCGCTGACCTGTTGGCGCCAGAAAACCAGCGCGAAGAACTCGCCCGGGGCGATCCCGCCTTTGCGGTACCCAGGGGGGAAGAAGCAACCCCGATGAACCTCCCAGCCGTCCCAACCCTCCCAGGGGACGAAGCCCGCGAGGATCGCGAGCAGACGAACCGCTGAGCCATCCGGATTCGCCCCAGAGCGCCAGCGCCGATAGGTCCGCAGGGACACACCGCAGAGCGCCGCCGCCTCGGCATTGCTGAGCCGGCAACGGCCCTGAAGCTCCCGGAGAACGGTCGGATTGGCCGCCCAGCCTTCACGAAGGACCTCAGCCTCAGACCAGTCAGAACGCGGCCCCGCGTCCCCCGGCCCCGTGGGTCTGATTGCGCATAATGTATATTATGTCAAGTCATGAATACCGGGCCCTACGGGTATTGCAGAGATCCCTTGGAGATCCTCTGCACGGTCCCCGACCTGCCCCCCCACGGACTCGCTTCACTGCGGTTCATCCCCGCGCTCGGGGGGAACGGCCAGTCTGCGGTGCTGTTGAGCGCAGCCAAGACGGTTCATCCCCGCACCTGCATAGCGGGCATGAAAGAGATCCACCGTCAGGTCCGTAGATTCATGCCAACCAGAGCATCGGCACGGGCGGCGCTCAAGACATCTTCGATCAAATCAGCGTCCGGGAATGCCTTGGTCCTTTTACTCAGCACGATGTCGACCGAGCGAGGCTGAGGATGCTCTGCAGGCGGCAGGGTCCTCGGGTTTGTCCCTTCGACTTGGGTGACCCATAACGCTGGATACGGAGCATCGCAGACCCCCGCCTTGGACCGTCTTGATGAGCCCCGCCTCAACAAGACGCTGGTACTCCGGATTCAGGCGACTGTTGCCGTGGGCTAGGACCACATTGGCCCTTCCGAAGGCCAGCTTGGCGAAAGCCTCGGCCCGCCTCAGCATGGCGTTGGGCGTCGCCTGGGTCGGAGGGGCGAATACGACGGAGTCGGCTACGCCAGCGGCAAGCAACCCCCAGGCATCGGCTAAGGCGGCCTCGGTCTTGCCGCTCCCCGTGGGTGCCTCGATGAGGGTCAGCCCAGGCTCCATCGGGAGGCCATCGACCAGGACCTGGGCGCCGCGGGGGTGCTCGTCCTGCTTCAGCAGGGCAGCGATACCGGCATAGGGCTGCGCCGGCGCCATCAACCCGAGCTCCGCAAGGAGAGCCCGTTGCACAATCTCGCGAAGACGATCGTTGTAGTACTGCGGCTCCGCCACTTCCTCCTCCCGGTAGGGGAAGTAATTGGTGTTGGAGCCGACCCAGTCGCAAAGGCTGGAGAGCCCTGCCAAAAGGTTGCGGGCCGGGACCGCGCAGCCTGGGGGCAAATCCGTGAGCCCCAGGCCTTGCGGGGCGAGGAAGATCGCCGCGGCTTGCTCGCCCCAGGTAACCCTTGCCGCCGTGTCGTGATCCTTGACACATATCTTGGAGTAACCCTCATGTCGCGTGTCCTGCTTGATGGATCATCCACGAGATCGGCGAGTACCAGGCAGATCAGACGGCAACGGGCAAGGGCGGGGATTCCGGCTCCGCGCGGAACTGTCCCGGGGGCGCTAGAACGGATGAAGTGCGCGAAAGCGAGCCAAGGCGCAGGACTCGGTCCGCGCGGCGCGGAGGGTCAAGCGACTTGCAAGGTGGGACCGTAGTAGTGGCCGGAAATGTGTACCACGACCTCGTGGTCGCCGCAGTCGCTGAGCCAGCACTCCAGGTCGCGGCGCCAAAGGAGGGTGAGTCGACTGAAGGCCCCCTTTTTCACCGCGCCCACACTCTGGAACTCCTGCGGATCGAGGACGAGGTAGGCATTGGGCTCATCGACCACGGAGCGGACCTGGAACTGCCCCTGAAAGTGGCCACAGCCTTCGCAGCAGATGCCATAGAGCTCGATCAGTTCGCCGACCCTCGGGAGATTGCTCATTTCGGTTCTCCGCCACTGCTTCTGACGTCCCCCCCTCGAGGCTCAAGGCGACCCGGCGTGGATGCCAGCGTAGAGGGGCCTTGGGGTGACTGCGCAGCCGCCAAACGCGAGGTCAGGAATAGGCTGCAAGTCCATCATAGCTCAGCCATTCCTGAGATCCGGGATGGGCGTCCAGTTCTCGGCCGACATGTGTTAAAAGCCCGCCGGGCGGTGCCCTTTCGGACACCCCCGTCACCGTGGAAGTAGGCTCGCGGCCAGCCCGAGGAAGATGAAGAAGCCCCCGGCGTCGGTCATGAAGGTGAGGAAGATGCTGCTCCCCATGGCGGGGTCGCGCCGCAGGGCCTTGAGCCCCAGGGGGATGCCCACCCCGACGGACGCCGCAAGGATCAGGTTGAGCAACATGGCGAGGCCCATGATGACTCCAAGCAGCGCGTCGCCGTAGAGCAGGTAGGTGACAAGGGCCATGACCCCACCCCAGATCAGCCCGTTGATCAGGCTGACCCCCACCTCCTTGGCCACGAGATAGGGGGCGTTGCGCGGGTCGATCTGGTCCAGGGCGAGCCCGCGAATGGTCAGGGCCACCGATTGGTTCCCGGTGTTGCCGCCGATGCTGGCGACGATGGGCATCAGGGCGGCGAGGGCGACGACCCGCTCGATGGTATCCTCGAAAACCCCGATGACCCGGGAGGCGACGAAGGCGGTGCAGAGGTTGATGATGAGCCAGGGCCAGCGGTTGCGGGCGGCACGCCAGACATTGGCGAAGAGGTCGGACTGCGGCTCCAGACCCACCTGGGCGAGCATGTCCTCCTGGGCAGACTCCACCGCCACCTCCATCACCTGGTCCACGGTCAGGCGACCCACGAGCTGCCCGTGGGCGTTCACCACCGGCGCCGACACCAGGGCGTAGCGGTCGAAGATCCGCGCCGCTTCTTCCGCGTCGTCGTCGGTGCGCAGCGGCGTGGGATCTCGCTCCATGATCTCCCCAACCCGCGCCTCCGGGTCGTTGAGCAGGAGGCGATGCAGGGGAAGCACGCCCACCAGGGTGCTGGCCCGGTCCACCACCATCAGCTTGTCGGTGTGATCCGGCAGCCGATCGAAGCGCCGCAGATAACGCAGGACCGCGTCGAGACGCTTGTCCTCGCGGATAGGAATCATATCGAAGTCCATGAGAGACCCGACCGTGCCCTCCGGGAAGGCCAGGGCCCGGCGCGCCTCCGCCCGGTCCTTCGGCTTAAGGGACCCGAGGAGCTCCGGCACCAACTGGGACGGCAGATGGGGCACCAGCTCCGCCACGTCGTCCCCGTCGAGCTCCAGCGCGGCCTGCAGGATCTCCCCCTTGTCCATGTCGGCGATGAGAAACTCCCGCACATCGTCGCTCGCCTCCAGCAGCACGGCCCCGTCGAGCTCCGCCGGCACCATGCGCCAGAGGCGCAGCCGCTGGTCTCCGGGGAGGCTCTCGAGCAGGTGGGCGATCTCGGCCGGATGCAGGGCGCCGAGTTTCTGCGCCAGCTCAACCTCCTGCTGGCGGAGCACCAGGGACTCCACCAGCTCCTGGCGGCTCCCCTGCTGGCGGTGCACCAGGGCCTGGATCACCTCCTGCTTGCGCAGCAGCTCCCGGATATGGGCCACCATTTAGTTGACCCCGATCAATCGCACGACTAAATTTCTCGCGCCGAGACGCGCTTTCGATCCGCCGCGAGGTTACGTTCCGTCACCGCAAACGCGCCGTCGTTTCTCGTTGGGGAGGTGACGGATAAACTCCG
>JBGSUY010000108.1:0-3841 GCA_041753195.1 Chromatiaceae bacterium | reverse complement strand
TCGGGGTGGAGCGCGCGGTGCCGGCCGTGCCGGGGCTGGAGCCCCCGGTCCAGGCCCTGTGCCTTGCCCCATTCGGGATGGAGGAGGGGACCGAGGCGGAGATCCCGCCCCAGGAGTTCGGCCTCGTGGTGGGGGAGCCGGTGCGCTTCCGCTTCTTCGGCTCCTCCGTGCGCCGCGACGACCAGGTGGGGGTCCTGCTCGCGGAGTGGTCACCCGAGGAGCTCGAGGAGTTGGAGGAGATCCAGGCCACCCTGCCCGCCGAGTCCCGGTCCCCCGGGGAGGTGGTCCCAGTGCGCCTCCGGGCCTCCGTGACCGAGGTCGGGACCCTAAGGCTAGAGGCCATGCCCCGCGCCGGCTCCGAGCACTGGAAGGTCGAGCTCAACGTGCGCAATCCCACCGGCGACTAAGTCACTCTCCGGGGCGTCTCGGCCCTCCAGGTCACGCCAGCGTGTCGGGATCGATCTCGGCGCTGCTGCTCAACGCCTCTTACCGCGGGTTACGCCGAGCGGCATCCTGCATCCGCCCCCCTTGGTAAGCGGCGGGCTGGGGTGGGGGTCGAAGGCCGACACAGGGCGTGGGGGGCGGTCATCACCGCCCGGTTCGACCTCCCTCCCGGTCTCTTCCGAGCAGAGAGTTTCACGAAACGGAAACTGGCAGCTTGTGTCCGAACATGGATGGACAGCAAATACACTATGCGAAACAGTTGCGTGCAAGATTCCCCCCTCACCCAAGCCCCTCTCCCTCCCGGGCGACGGTCCCTTGCGATACTAGCTAGAACGGGGAGGAATGCCTTTGCAAGTCCCCAGTCGCTCAGCCGGGGCCTCCCGATTACGGGAGATCCAATTCTGGAGACACCGGGCCGCCCACCCAGACAGGCGATGCGACCGGCGCAGATCAGCACTCAAGGCGGGCATGGCCACAGCTAGTCAGGCCGCCGGCCGAAGGCAAGGAAGACCATAGGCACCATGATGAGCACTGTCGCGGCGACCTGGCCGTGGGCGAGGAGACTCAGGATGGCGAGGACGCCCAGCACCAAAAGGGCGTCGCGGATCAGTCGTATTGGCTTTGGTCCCATTGATGCTCGTGTTGCCGGGCCACCATTGGACGCTGCAATGGCGGTATCCAAAAGATTGGGCCTGCGCGGAGTTCCCCCAGGCCCTGGGAATCGGTTAGCATGGAACGCCTCGGGGTTTGGCGGCACGCACCTGGCAGCCGGAGCCCAGGGTTCCCTGTCCATCGTCCAGCCCCGTTGTCGTGAGGCCACTGAATGGATCGCCCATCCACCGACCCCCGTCCCTCCTTCGCCCATTACATCTTCTCGATAGCCGTCCTCACCCTGCTTTGGGTGCTGCTCGCGGGCAGCCTGCGCCAGGATGAGCTGATCGCCGCTGGGGTGGCCGCGGTCCTGGTGACCCTGATCGCCGGCCCCCGGCTGGCGGTGCTGAGCGGGGTCCGCCTGACGCTTCTGGCCCCATTGTATCTGCTGTCCTACCTGGGCACCTTCTTCCTGGCCCTGATCCGCGCCAACCTCGACATGGCGCGGCGGGTCTTGTCTCCGTCCCTTCCGATCCGCCCAGCCGTGGTGGAGGTGGAGACCCGCTTGAAGTCGCCCCTAGGTCGCATGCTGCTCGCCAACAGTATCACCCTGACCCCCGGCACCCTGTCCATCGACATCCAGGGGGATCGCATCTTGGTGCACTGGATCGACTGCCCGCCGGGGACCGACCTCAAGGCCGCCACCCGGGCCATCTCTGAGACATTCGAGCGCCACATTCGGGGCTTCCTCACATGACTCTGAACACGCTGGAGATCACGGCCCTGGTCCTGCTGGGGCTGGCGCTGCTGCTTGCCCTGACCCGGCTCCTGCTGGGTCCGACGGCGCCGGATCGGGTGGTTGCCTCGGACACCCTCTCGGTCATCACCACCATCGGCATCGTGGGCCTGGCGGTGGTGGTCGGCAATCCGCTCTACCTGGATATTGCCCTGGTCTACGGGGTGCTGGCCTTCGTGGCCATTGTCGCCATCGCCAGGGCCATCGAGGGCAACCGTTCCGCGGCATCGGAGGAGGGGGGTACCCATGAGACTCGCCGCTGACATCCTGCTCCTGATCGGCGCGGCCTTTGCGCTCCTGGGGGCGCTCGGCCTGATCCGCATGCCCGACGTCTATAACCGGATCCAGGCCGGTACCAAGGCGGTCACCTTGGGTGCCATCGCCTTCCTGATCGGGGTGGGGCTGCTCTATCCCCAATGGTGGGCCAAGCTGGTGTGCATCGGCGGCTTCGTGCTTTTCACAAGCCCCGTGTCTTCCTCGACCATTGCGCGGGCCATCTACCTGGCGGGCGTGCGGCCCTGGCGGGCGCCCGGCTCCGTGGCTGCGGGCAATCAAAGGGCGGGGGGCTAGGCCATGCTGACCTGGATCGCCGCTGTGATCGTGGTGCTGATGCTGTCGGCGGCGGTGGCCGTCCTGATGCTCAGGAATTTCATTGCCGCCGTGGCGGCCACCTCGGTGGTCGGGCTGGCCCTTTCGGTCCTGTTCGTCCTGCTGCAGGCCCCGGACGTGGCCATGACGGAGGCGGCGGTGGGGGCGGGACTCTCCGGTGTCATCCTGGCCCTCGCCCTGCGCCGGCTGGGGCTTTGGCACCTGGACGGGGGTGACCGGGGGGCGGCTCATCCGCTGGTCCCCACGACCGACACCGAGCAATCGGGGGGTGGCAAGCGTGCGTAACCTGGCGTCCTTGCTGTTCGCGGGGGGGCTCGCCTTCCTGCTCCTGGTGATCGGGGCCCAGCTCGCCCTGGGCGGGCCGCCCATGCGGGTGGGCGCCGAGATCCTGGACATCGCCGGTGCCCAGGTCGGGGCGGCGAACATCGTCACCGCCATCCTGCTTGGCTACCGGGGATTCGACACCCTGGGTGAGCTCTCGATCCTCTTCGCCGCGGCCACCGCCGCCGGTCTGGTGCTCGGCCACCGGGGCGCCGAGGCCCGCCGGGATCCCCCGGGTGGATTGATCCTGCGGGCGGGGGCGGACCTGCTGTTCCCCCTGCTGGTGGTGGTGGGGCTCTACGTGATTGCCCATGGGCACCTGACACCGGGGGGCGGCTTCCAGGGCGGGGTCATCCTGGCCGCAGCCTTCTTCGCGGCCGTGCTGGCGGACCCGGGACGTAGCCTGAGCCACGGGCTGATCGCCTGGATCGAGGGGCTCGCCGGCGCCTCCTTCATCCTGATCGGGATCTGGGCCCTGGTGGAGGATGGGACCTTCCTGGCCCCCATGCTCTCGAAAGGCACCCTGGGCCAGCTCCTGTCCGCCGGGACCCTGCCGCTGCTGTCCCTGGCCGTTGGCCTCAAGGTGGGGGCCGAGCTGGCGGGCCTGATGGCCCATCTCTCCGACTCCGAGGCCCGCGACCAATGATCCCCCTGAGCTTCGAGACCATCGTCTACGTGGGGGCCATCGGCCTGGTGGTGATCGGGGCACTCGGGCTGGCGCTGTGCAGGCATCTGTTCCGCATGGTGCTGGCCTTGGTGCTCGCCGAGTCCGGGGCCAATCTGCTCCTGGTGCTCTCTGGTTACCGGGGCGGCGCCATCGCGCCCATCATCGGCTTCGGCACCCCGGGTGCCCCCATGGTGGATCCGATACCCCAGGTGCTCGTGCTTACCGCCATCGTGATCGGGGTGGGTGTCCAGGCCCTGGCAGTGGCCGTGCTGGTACGGGTTTACCGCGCCTACGGCACCCTGGATATGGTGGAGCTGCGTAACCGCATGGAGCTGGAGATCGCCGCGGCCGCTGGCATCCCGGCGCCCAGCAGCGCCCAGGAGCCGGTGGGAGGTCGGCCCTTGCCGCCGGTG
>JBGSUY010000107.1:0-14842 GCA_041753195.1 Chromatiaceae bacterium | reverse complement strand
CCGGCGCTGTAGGCCAGGTGGAAGGCGAAGGGCTGGGGCTGGCCGGCCTGGAACGACATGGCGGTGACGATGCCGCCGCACATGCCCACGCAATGGCCCCCGCCCAGGAGGCCGGTGAGGAACACGGCCAACAGGCTGGTTTCAAGCACGGCTGTCGGCGTCCTTCACTCGCACAGCATGCCGTCCGCCACCCAGGCGTTCACATTTCTGACCCATTCCGGGTAACCCCCGGGGACGCTGGGAAACTTGCCGGAGGGGGTCATGCCGTTTTCCAGGCCCCAGAGGATGCGCGTGTCATGGAGCAAATGCTGGGCCAGTCGGGCTTCGTTATCGCGGGCTCCCATGTTGCGCTTGATGAGCAGGCAGGTTTCCCGGGGGCCCAGGTCGGTGTAGTCCATGATTTCCGGCGGTGCCGACCAATCTCCCGGGGGCAGGCCGGTGATGCGGGGTGTGTGGCAGTTGTCGCAGAGGTAGCGGGAGCGGTGGCTGGTGAAGCCGCGGCCATTGTGATTCCGGCTATTGAACTGATGGCAGTGGAGACAGCGGTCATGCTTGAAGGCCGGGAACAAGGCATCGCCGAACTTGACCGGCGTTGTGGCGGGGGCCAAGTCGGCGCCCTGGGCGGGGGAGAGCAGGGCCAGGCACAGCAACAGGAGGCCGAGGAAGGGGTTCGCCATGAGATCAGCTCCCGCTGGAGGTAAAGATGTCCCGGTAGGCGGCGTAAGTGGAGGTCAGGGTCCAGGGCAGGAACACGAGCAGGCCCAGGCCCAGGGGGATCATCAGGGCCACCAGGCCGAGCAGGCCGAGAATCAGGCTGTAGTAGAGGATGGGGCGCCAGTTCACGGCGCAGGCCCACAGGCTCCACCACATGGCCTTGCCGGCGGGAAAGCCGTGGAACAGCACCAGGCCGGGCGAGAACCAGGTGGCCATGAGCAGCGGCGTGAGCAGCAGGGCGCCCAGTCCCAGGGCCGGCAGGATGGCGTCGCGCAGGCGCTGGGCCTCTTCCAGGGTCAGGGTGTCGGATTGTTGCAGTTGCACCAGCTGGGCCGTCAGATCCGTGCCGGTGAGGAAACTCACCAAGTGGAAGATCAGGAAGGTGGCCAGGGCGTAGGCCCCGCCGATCACCAGCAAGTCCTGGCGCGCCTCGCGGAAGCCGGCGCCCAGGTGCAGGAAGGTGATGGGTTCGCCCTCGACCCCGGCGCGACTGGCCGAGAGGTAGCCGGCAACGATGAAGGGGGAGAGCAGGTAGACGGCGATGCCGCCCACCACGGGCAGCGTCCCCACCCCCATGAGCACCAGGAAGACCAGGGCGGTCATGCCGCTCCAGGGCACCGGGGCCAGGCGGAACAGGCGCCAGCCTTCCTTGACCCAGGCGAGTCCGGAGGTGGCGGTGGGGTGGGAGATGGTGAGAGAGGGGATGGACATGGGAACGATGAGGCTACCGGGCGAAAGGGGCCCGGCAACCGATGAGGGGCTGGCCGGTCAGGGGGTCAGAACGTGTGGATGACCCACATCGGCACTTGAAAGTTCGGGGAGATGTCGTCGTAGCGGCGCATCTGGCCATCGCCGCGTTGGTCCACCAGATAGTAAGGCCTGCCGTGGGGCGGGGTGACCTTGATCATGTAGAGCTGGCCCTTGATGCGGTACTCCTCGATACGGTCCTGGCCCTTCTGAATGATGGTGATCTGGGGCTCCAGGGCCGGATCCACCATGCCCGGGGGCGGCGGAATGTCGGGCACGGGCTCCAACTGGGCGGGCTTGTCCGCGGCCCAGGCGTTGGAAAAGAGCAGGGCGGCGGTCAGGAAAAAGGCGGGAATGCGCATGATTTCGCTCTTCGCAAAGGGGTGCTTCAATTTTAGCCCGTATGTTTTCACAGGTTGAACAGGATTTCCCGCTCCTGGGGCGAGGGCTCGAAGCCGCGTGTTTCGTAGTGGCGGAAGATGGCCTCGGCCACCTGGGCCGGCTCGTCGATGACCTGGATCAGGTCCATGTCCTCGGGGCTGATCATGCCCTCGCCCACCAGCCGGTCCCGGAACCAGTCCACCAGGCCGCCCCAGAAGCTCGACTGCACCAGGATGATGGGGATGCGCCGGGTCTTGCCGGTCTGCACCAGGGTCAAAGCCTCCATCAGCTCGTCCAGGGTGCCGAAGCCGCCGGGCATGACCACGTAGGCGCTGGCGAATTTGACGAACATGACCTTGCGCGCGAAGAAGTGGCGGAAGGTCTGGCTGATGTCCTGGAAGGCGTTGGTGTGCTGCTCGTGGGGCAGCTGGATGTTGAGGCCCACACTGGGGGATTTGCCGAAAAAGGCGCCCTTGTTGGCCGCCTCCATGACGCCGGGGCCGCCGCCGGAGATCACCGCGAAACCGGCATCCGAGAGCTTGCGGGCGATGGCCTCGGTCAGCATGTAATAAGGGGATTCCGGCGGGATGCGGGCGCTGCCGAAGATGCTCACGGCCGGGCGGATGGGGCCCAGGCGTTCGGTGGCCTCGACGAACTCGGCCATGATCTCGAACACGCGCCAGGATTCCCGGGCGGAGAGTTGCGCCTCCTGGCTGCCGCTGGGATCGACTTGAGGGGGGAGTTTGGGTTGGATCATGGCGCAGACGTGAACATCGCGAGTCGAGGCGGATCATTCTAGCCGGCATTGCCCGGCGGTGGCCCGGCTAGAATTAGCCATCCCGAACGGAGGCCCCATGTCCCACACCCTGCTGCTGGTGGACGGTTCCAGCTATCTCTATCGCGCCTTCCACGCCATGCCCGATCTGCGCAACGCCGAAGGCCAGCCCACCGGCGCCCTGTACGGCGTCATCAACATGCTCAAGAAGCTGCGCAAGGACTTCCCCAGCGCCTATGCCGCCTGCGTGTTCGACGCCAAGGGCAAGACCTTCCGCGACGACTGGTATCCGGAATACAAGGCCCATCGCCCGCCCATGCCGTCGGACCTGGCCGCCCAGATCGCCCCCCTGCACGAGGCGGTGCGGGCCCTGGGCTGGCCCCTGATCATGGTGGAAGGGGTGGAGGCGGATGACGTGATCGGCACCCTGACCCGGCAAGCCGAAGCAGCCGGCATGGCGGCGGTGGTGTCCACCGGCGACAAGGACTTGGCGCAACTGGTGACGGACAAGGTGCGCCTGATCAACACCATGAGCAACGAGACCCTGGATGTGGCGGGCGTGGCGGCCAAGTTCGGCGTGCCGCCGGGGCGCATCGTCGATTACCTGACCCTGATCGGCGACACCGTGGACAACGTGCCCGGCGTGGAGAAGGTGGGCCCCAAGACGGCGGTGAAGTGGCTGGCCGAGTTCGGCTCCCTGGATGAGCTGATGGCCCGGGCCGGCCAGGTGAAGGGCGTGGCCGGCGAGAACCTGCGCCGCGCCCTGGACTGGCTGCCCATGGGGCGCCAGCTGGTCACGGTGAAGACCGACGTGGCCCTGGACGTGCACCCCAACGACCTGGCGTGGAAGGAGGAGGACAAGGACAAGCTGGTGGAGCTGTTCAGCCGCTACAACTTCCGCACCTGGCTGCGGGAGGTTCAGGGTGAGGATGCGCCCCCCTCTCCCAGTGGGAGAGGGGCTGGGGGTGAGGGAGCGCTGATCGCACAGGAGGCCGGGCTCCCTCACCCCGGCCCTCTCACCTCCGATGACGATGTCCCGCCTGCGGGAGAGGGGGTGGAGCGCCATTACCAGGCCATCCTCGACCAGGCCACCCTCGACACCTGGCTGGCCAAACTCAATGCCGCCCAGCTCATCTGCCTGGACACCGAAACCACCTCCCTGGACCCCATGCGGGCCCAACTGGTGGGCATGTCGTTTTCCATCACCCCCGGCGAGGCCGCCTACCTGCCCCTGGCCCACCACTACGCCGGCGCGCCGAGCCAGTTGGATCTCGCCGCCACCCTGGCGCGCCTCAAACCCCTGCTGGAAGACCCGGGCAAGGCCAAGGTGGGCCAGAACCTGAAATACGACTGGCACGTGCTCATGAACCAGGGCGTCAACCTGCAAGGCATCGTCCACGACACCCTGCTCCAGTCCTATGTCCTGGAGGCCCACGAGCGCCACGACATGGACACACTGGCCGCCCGCCACCTGGGGGAGAGCACCATCAAGTACGAGGAGGTGTGCGGCAAGGGCGCCAACCAGATCGGCTTCGACCAGGTGGACGTGGAGCGGGCCACCGCCTACGCCGCCGAGGACGCCGACATCACCCTCAGATTGCACCAGGCCCTGTATCCCCGCCTCGCCGCCGAGGCCAAGCTGGATCAGGTGTACAGCCACATCGAGATGCCCCTGCTGCCCATCCTGGCGCGCATGGAACGCACCGGCGTGAAGCTGGACGCCGACCTGCTGCGCCAGCACTCCGGCTACCTGGCCGGCGAGATGCTGGGCATCGAGCAGAAGGCCTACCAGGCCGCCGGCCAGCCCTTCAACCTCAACTCCCCCAAGCAGTTGGGCGAGATCCTGTTCACCCAGCTGGGCTTGAAGCCGAAGAAGAAGACCCCGGGCGGCGCCCCCTCCACCAACGAGGACGCCCTCCAGGAGCTGGCCCTGGACCACCCCCTGCCCAAGCTGATCCTGGAGTACCGGGGCCTGGCCAATCTCAAGTCCACCTACACCGACAAGCTGCCGGCCATGGTCAACCCACAAACCGGCCGGGTCCACACCACCTACTCCCAGGCCGTGGCGGTCACCGGCCGGCTGTCCTCCAACGACCCCAACCTGCAAAACATCCCGGTGCGCACCGTGGAGGGCCGCAAGATCCGCGAGGCCTTCATCGCCGAGCCCGGCCACGTCATCGTCTCCGCCGACTACTCCCAGATCGAGCTGCGCATCATGGCCCACCTGTCCGGCGACGAACGCCTGCTCGCCGCCTTCGCGAGCGGCCAGGACGTCCACCGGGCCACCGCCGCCGAGGTCCTGGGCATCCCACCGGAGGAGGTCACCGGCGAGCAGCGCCGCTCCGCAAAGGCCATCAACTTTGGCCTCATCTACGGCATGTCCGCCTTCGGCCTGGCCCGCCAGCTCGGGATCAACCGGGGGGCCGCCCAGGAGTACGTGGACCTCTACTTCAACCGTTACCCCGGCGTGCGGGCCTTCATGGACCGCATCCGCGCCCAGGCCCGGCAAGACAAATACGTCGAGACCCTGTTCGGCCGCCGGCTCTATCTCACCGACATCGACCACAGCAACCAGGGACGCCGCGCCGGTGCCGAGCGCACCGCCATCAATGCCCCCATGCAGGGCAGTGCCGCCGACATCATTAAGCGCGCCATGATCGCCGTCGACCGCTGGATCGAGTCCGAACGACCGCCGCTCCGCATGATCATGCAGGTCCACGACGAGCTGGTGTTCGAGGTCGCGGAGGACGCCCTGGAGGCGGCTGCCGGACGCATCCGCGCCGAGATGGAGTCCGCTGCGCAGCTGGCGGTCCCCCTGGTGGTGGACCTAGGCATCGGCGACAACTGGGATCAGGCCCACTGAAGCCCCAGCCGGGCCTGTTCTCGGTCGCCGAAGGAACTTTTTTCCACGTGCTATGCTCCTATTTGTCGAGCAACGCAGTGCTCGGAGCCGTTCCCCCCCAAGCGGCTCCCCATCCCGGCAGCCCTAAGCCGGGAAGCGATTACCCCGAAGCTCCTCCCCCCGGACTTCGGGGTTTCTTTATTCTGAGTGGCGAGTAGCGAGTGGCGAGGACCGAGGCTGTGCTTGCCCAGGCCTCCGGCCCCGCGCTTCGGGCTCGGCCCCGAATCTGGTCCCCCACCAAAAGCCCAGCTCGCAGCGATAACGCGCTGGATAATCCCCGGCGGGCGCGTTAGTCTCTCTTCCACCTCGTTCGCCCCATCCGCACCTCGGGGTGGACGTGGTTGCTTCGCCCCCCTTTGATTGAACGACGATTCGCCTTTGGGAGGGGACATGCCTTTGCAACAGTCTCGGCCCCCGCTGCCTGGTGACGACAAGCGCTGGAAGCTGGTCAACGCGACCATGCGTCGCAGCGGCTACGCCGGACACTCCCTGATCGAGACCCTGCACAGCGTGCAGGATGCTTTCGGATTTCTCGACGAGACGTCGATGCGCTTCGTCGCCGCCTCCCTGGACGTTCCGCTGTCGAAGGTCTTCGGGGTCGCGACCTTCTACCACCTCTTCATGCTCAAGCCCAAGGGGCGCCACGCCTGCGTGGTGTGCACCGGCACCGCCTGCTACATCAAAGGGGCCGGGGGCTTGGTGGAGGCCATCGAGGGGCGGTTCGGGGTCAACCCCGGGGAGACGACCGAGGACGACCGCCTCTCGATCTTGACGGCCCGCTGCGTAGGCGCCTGCGGCCTCGCACCCGCCGTTGTACTGGACGGCGCCGTGATTGGAAAGCAGAGCGGAGACGACCTGGTCGCCAAACTCGAGGGGCTAGACTGACATGAACCTGGACGATCTCGCAGACAAGGCCGAGGAGTTCCGCGCCGCCGAGGCCGGCATCGAGCACGAGTTGCGGGTCTGCATGGCGGCGAGCTGCCAGTCCTCGGGGGCCCAGCCAGTATTTGAGGCGCTCACCAAGGAGTGCGGCGACGGGGGCGGTAGCTGCCGGGTCAAGGGCGTGGGCTGCATGGGGCTGTGCTCCGCCGGCCCCTTGGTGGCCGTGGCGGACAAGGGCTGCGACCTGGCGGGCTCCGTGCTCTATCGGGACGTGGCCCCAACGGACGCCGCCGAGATCCGGGGAAGCGTCTGCGGTACCCCGGTGGAGCGCCTGCGCTGCTCTACCGAACAACCCTTCTTCGCCCGCCAGCAGCGCATCGTGCTGGAGAACTCGGGGGTCATAGACCCGGATAGCTTCAAGGGCTATGTGGCCGTCGGTGGTTACTCGGCCCTGATTCGCGCCTTGAGCGAGATGACATCCGCGGACGTATTGCGGGAGATCACCGCGAGCGGTCTGCGGGGGCGCGGCGGCGGAGGCTATCCGACGGGGCTCAAATGGTCCTCGGTCGCCAAGATGCCAGCGGATCAGAAATACGTGATCTGCAATGCCGACGAGGGAGACCCCGGCGCCTTCATGGACCGGGCCATCTTGGAGTCTGACCCCCATCGGGTGCTCGAAGGCATGGCGATCGCCGCCTACGCGGTGGGCGCCAACAAGGGCTACGTCTATGTCCGGGCCGAATATCCCCTGGCGGTGGAGCGGGTCCAAACCGCCATCCGCAAGGCGAAACGCTCGGGGTTCCTCGGCAGCAACATCGGCGAGACCCAGTTCAGCTTCGAGGTGGAGGTGCGCCTCGGCGCGGGGGCCTTCGTCTGCGGCGAGGAGACCGCACTCATGGCCTCCATCGAGGGCTTAAGGGGTCAGCCGAGACCCCGCCCCCCCTACCCCGCCGAGGCCGGGCTCTGGGGCTATCCCACCCTCATCAACAACGTGGAGACCTTTGCCAATATCACCCCGATCATCCGCAACGGGGGCGAGTGGTTTGCCTCCATCGGGACCGAGAAGTCCAAGGGGACCAAGGTCTTCGCCCTCGCGGGGACCATCCAGAACACGGGGCTGATCGAGGTCCCCATGGGCACCACCCTTCGGGACATCATCGAGGTGATCGGTGGCGGAATTCCCGGCGGCAAGGCCTTCAAGGCGGTGCAGACCGGCGGCCCCTCCGGCGGCTGCGTCCCGGCCGCGTATCTGGACATCCCGGTGGACTACGACAGCCTGAAGACCCTGGGCACCATCATGGGCTCGGGGGGCATGATCATCATGGACGAGTCATCGGACATGGTTGACGTGGCCCGTTACTTCATGGAGTTCTGCATGACCGAGTCCTGCGGGAAGTGCATCCCCTGTCGCACCGGTACCCAGCAGATGCACGGCCTGCTCGACCGGATCGCCAGGTCGCTCGGCACGCGCAAAGACCTGGCCCTTTTGGAAGAGCTGTGCGAGGTGGTCCAGGCCACCAGCCTGTGCGGGCTCGGTCAGACGGCACCCAACCCGGTGCTCTCGACCCTGCGGTATTTCCGCAACGAGTACGAGGCGAAGCTCGCGGGCCGCTGACATGAATCGCAAGCGGATTACCAAGCGTGCCCTCCCTGATCGCGCGTGCGATAGGCCCGTCGATCTGACAACGACGGAATGCCTCGGTCTGGTCTGGGAGATCACCTGCCATGCCTGGACCTTCCAGGGAGACGTCGCTGCTGAACAGGGATTACAAAGAGATGTTGCAGGTCTTGCTCGATGAGCAAGTGGAGTTTCTGGTAGTCGGAGCCTACACCATGGCGGCCCACGGAGTACCACGAGCGACCGGTGATATCGACCTCTGGGTCCGCCCCAAAGGACCTGCTCGACCGCGCTACGCTGGAATCCGATGCCCCGACCGAAAAAACCTGAATCACTGCGCCATGGCTGATCACGCCACCTGACGAAACCCGGAGCCACGATGCCCCCACCCGCCCCTCAGCCCAACGTGCGCGTCGTCACCCTCAACATCGACGGGCAGGATCTGTCCGCCCGGGCGGACGAAACCATCATCGAGGTCTGCCGGGAGAACAAGATCCCAATCCCGAGCCTCTGCTATCTGGATGGCCTCAGCATCTGGGGGGCCTGCCGCCTGTGCATGGTGGAGCTGGCGGGTCAGGGTAGGCTGTTCGCTGCCTGCTCCACCCGGGTCACGGAGGGCATGCAGGTCACCACCAACAGCGAGCGGCTCCAGCGCTACCGGCGCATCCTCGTGGAGCTCCTGTTCGCCGAGCGTAACCACGTCTGCTCGGTGTGCGTCTCCAACGGTCACTGCGAGCTCCAGACCCTGGCCCAGCGCTGTGGTGTGGATCACGTGCGGGTCCCCTACCGCCAGGCCCGCTATGAGGTGGACAGCTCCCACGAGATGTTTCGCGTCGACCACAACCGTTGCGTGCTCTGCACCCGCTGCGTGCGGGTGTGCGACGAGATCGAGGGGGCCCATACCTGGGACGTCATGGGCCGCGGCAGCGACTGCCGCGTCATCACGGACCTGGCCCGTCCCTGGGGCGAGAGCGAGACCTGCACCGGCTGCGGCAAATGTGTCCAGGTCTGCCCCACCGGCGCCCTGGTGAAGCAGGGCACCTCCGCCGGCGAGATGGTCAAAGACCAGCGGTTCCTGCCCATCCTGGCCCGCCGGAGGCACGCCGAATGAGTGAGCGAAAGATCACCCTGGCCACCGCCTGGCTCGACGGCTGCTCGGGCTGCCACATGTCCTTCCTCGACATGGACGAGCGCCTGGTGGAGCTGGTCCAGCGGGTGGACATCGTCTACAGCCCCTTGGTGGACACCAAGGTGCTCCCGGATCACGTGGATGTGGGAATCCTGGAGGGCTCCATCAGCTCGGAGGACGACCTGCACAAGGCGCAAGACTTCCGCAAGCACTGCAAGCTCCTGATCAGCCTGGGAGACTGCGCCGTGAACGGCAACGTCCCCGCCATGCGTAACGCGTTCAAGCTGGACGCGGTGATGGACCGGGCCTACCGAGAAAACGTGACCGTGCACCCGGTGATCCCGACCCTGAGCGTACCCGCCCTCTTCCCCCAGGTGCGCCCCATCCACGGCTGCGTGGACGTGGACGTCTTCGTCCCCGGCTGCCCCCCCTGCGCGGACGCCATCTGGTACGTCCTGAACGAGCTCATCGAGGGCCGCACACCGAACCCGAGCGAGGTCACCCGCTTTGGCGCTTGAACCCGGTCTCTGGGCCCTGGGCCTGCTCACCCTCCCCCTCCTGATCGCCGCGGGACCCCTGGTGGCGGACGACATCGACCGGGCGACTCAAATCGAAGGCCTGGAGGCGCGTTTGGAAGGGCTGACGCGGCGCGTCCAGGCCCTGGAGACCCTGCTCAAGGAGTCGGGCCGGGGCAGCGCCTCGGCGCCGGCCCCCAAGGGCGAGCCCACCTGGGACCTGGACGACTACAGCCGCTCCAGCCCCTTCCAGCTCATCCAGCGCAACCTGGACCGAAAGAACGGACGGGTGGACCTACTGCTGGATGTGATCGAACCCATCCCCGACCTCCGGGACTGGGCCACCGTGCCCCGAGGCGAGCCGGTCCCGCTCCAGCTAACGCCAGATACAGGGGACGCGGGTGCCAGCATCCCCGTGGCCCTGCGACTGGAGCGGGCGACCCGATTCGAGCCCGGCGCCCGGGTGCATCTGAGTGCCCAACTGGAGCCGAGCGTCGCCAAACGCGTCCGCCAGATCCGGGTCGCCCATGCGCCCGCTTCCGGGACCGGAGAGGACGGCGGCAGATGATCACGAGCCGGACGCAACTCTGTTCCGTGCCGCCCCGTATGATCCACCGTCGAGCGCGAGATCAGCGAGCCGGCCCCTCGCCGATCAGCAGACTGCCTATCCGAAGGGTACCGACACCATGAGCCGCACCATCACCATCGAACCGGTCACCCGCATCGAGGGTCATGCCCGCATCACCCTACAGCTTGGGGATCAGGGCGAGGTCCAAGACGCCCGCTTCCACCTCACCCAGTTCCGCGGCTTCGAGAAGTTCTGCGAGGGCCGCCCCTACCGGGAGATGCCGGCGCTCACCGCCCGCACCTGCGGCATCTGCCCGGTGAGCCACCTGCTCGCCTCCAACAAGGCCTGCGACCACCTGCTCTCGGTCAGCATCCCGCCCACCGCGGAGAAGCTGCGGCGGATCATGAATCTGGCGCAGCTCACCCAGTCCCATGCCCTGTCCTTCTTCCACCTCTCCTCCCCGGATCTGCTGCTCGGCTGGGACTCGGACCCCGCCACCCGCAACATCTTCGGGGTCATGCGCCAGGACCCGGCGCTCGCCAAGGACGGGATCCGGCTGCGCCAGATCGGCCAGACCATCATCGAGACCCTGGGGGGCAAGAAGATCCACCCAACCTGGGTGGTACCCGGCGGCGTCAACGAGGCCCTGACCCCCGAGAAACGGGACGCCATGCTGATGCTCCTGCCCGAGGGGCTGGAGATCGCCAAGCGCACCTACGCCTTCTTCAAGACCCTGGTCCCCAAGTTCAAGGACGAGGCCAACCATTTCGGCAGCCAGCCCACGATGTTCCTGAGTCTGGTGACCCCCAAGGGCAACCTGGAGCACTACGACGGTTTCCTGCGCATCAAGGACGCCCAGGGGCGCATCGTCGAGGACATGGTCCCGCCGGTGGAATATGAACGCCTGATCGGCGAGGCCGCCGAGGACTGGAGCTACATGAAGTTCCCTTACTACAAGCCGCTGGGCTATCCGAAGGGGATCTATCGGGTCGGACCGCTGGCCCGGCTCAACAATGCCGAGGCCTGCGGCACCCCTTATGCGGACGTGGCCCTGGCCGAATTCCACATGCTCCAGGAGCAGGGTCCCATCGCCAGCAGCTTCCACTACCACTATGCCCGGCTGGTGGAGATCATCTACGCGCTGGAGCAGATGGAGCGCCTGCTCAAGGACCCCCAGATCCTCGACGCCCGGGTGCGCGCCCGGGCCCGCAGCAACCGCTACGAGGGCATCGGCGTCGCCGAGGCCCCCCGCGGTACCCTGATGCACCACTACCGGATCGACGACGACGGGCTCATCACCTGGGTCAACCTGATCATCGCCACCGGCCACAACAACCTGGCCATGAACCGGGGCATCCGCCAGGTGGCCGATGCCTATGTGGACGGCAACGACCTGAAGGAAGGCATGCTCAACCGGGTAGAGGCGGTAATCCGCTGCTACGATCCGTGCCTGTCCTGCGCCTCCCACGCCTTCGGACAGATACCGCTGCTGATCGAGCTCAAGGACGCCTCCGGCCAGGTGGTGGACCGCCTGAGCCGCACCTGACGCGCATGCAGGAGACGAACCCCCGTAGGCCGGCCTTCAGCCCGACAACCACGCTTGCAGAAACCCGCAAGGCCCCGGTCGGACTGAAGTCCGACCTACAGGGAACGAGCACCCTCGTCATCGGTTACGGCAGCCCCATCCGGGGCGACGATGCCATCGGCCCCCTGGCTGCCGACACCCTCGCCGCCCAGTCCCTGCCCGAGGGGGTCCGGGTGATCGCCCGCCACGTGCTGACCGCCGAGCTGGTAGAAGACATTGCCTCTGCCGACCGGGTCATCTTCCTCGACGCCGCGGCAGATGGAGCCCCCGGCGAGGTTCGGGTGCGAGAGCTGCACCCCGACGCGACTGCCGTCTCCACCATGGCCCACTTCCTGGACCCCCGTGAGCTGCTGGCCTGGTGCCAGACCCTCTACCACCACGAGCCGAGCGCCTGGCTCGTCTCGGCCGCCGGCCAGAGCTTCGACTACGCCCACTATCGCCTCAGCCCCCCCGCCGCCGCGGCCCTCACCCCCATGCTCGAGCAGGTGCAGGCCCTGCTCGGGGCCTCGCACTCCGTATCGCCGGCGATCAGTTCGGGGAAGTCGTAGACTCCAGTGCTGCCATCCGAGCACTCCAGGCGTATCTTGTAGCCGCCGCGCGCTGCAGCACGCAGGGTCTTTATACCTTTTCGGCATCGGCAACAGGTTCCATCGGCGACAGGGCGACCGCCCGCCACCAATTGGCATCGGTGACCAGCGGCTCAGGGTCCCAGCTGATCTGCGTCCCCGGCAGCGTCTCGCCGTCCGCGGACGCCGTCCCGGCGACCAACACCGTTAGCCAGGGCGCCTCAACCAGAAGCGAACTCTTCAAGGCACCGCGAGGCGGGACACCCGTCGAAGGCGGCCCGTCCGGTTGGCGTTGCCCAAGCCCCCAGCCGCTGCGTCTAAGCGAAAGGGTAGACTTAGGTTTGATAAAACCAATCGATGCGGTGCACTTTGGCTTTATACTCTGTTGCATCGCACAAAAAGGGAGGGCACCGCAGTTCCCTCGCTCCACCATGGGGCCTGTCCGATCAGACACCATCCGAGGGCCACCGACAGGGAAGGGTTTTGGTGCTTCTGGACGCCAAACCGCAGCGGCGGCCAGTTGTCGAACGGTGGCCGAGGGTCGGGGCCGGCCCGCGGACTGACTTGCGAATCACCTTAGGGCAAACATGCAGACCACCAGACCCGTCTTTCTGGACCTGTGGCGGATCAAGCTCCCCGCCACCGGCATCGTTTCCATCCTCCATCGCATCAGCGGGGTCTTGATGGTGCTGGCCATCCCCACCGCCGCGATCCTGCTCCACCAGGCCCTGTCGGGGCCTGATGGCTTCGCCGCCGCGGTTGGCTTCTTCAGTAGCTGGCCCATCCGCCTGGCCCTCTTGGTGCTCACCTGGAGTCTGCTCCATCACCTCTTCGCCGGGGTGCGTTACCTGCTCCTGGACCTTGGGATCGGGCTGGAGCGCGCCGCCGCCCGCCAGAGCGCCTGGACCGCAATCGTCGCCGCCCTGGTGGTACTGGCCGTCGGCCTGGGGATGACGCTGTGAGTCGCCAGGCCTCCGGGCTTATGGCATGGGTCATCCAGCGGGCCACCGCAGTCTACCTGGGCCTCTTCCTCACCTATCTGTTGATCCATTTTGCCGTCCAGCCCCCGGGCAACCACGCGGCCCTGCGGACCTGGGTGACCCAGCCTTGGGTAAGCGGCGCTCTCCTGTTGTTCGTCCCGGTGCTACTGGCTCATGCCTGGGTTGGAATCCGGGACGTTCTGATTGACTACGTGCACCCCTTGGGGATCCGGGTCGCGCTCCTCAGCCTCTTCGCCTTCCTCTTCCTCGCCTCCGGCCTCTGGGCACTGAAGGCGATCCTCGCCGCCGGGCTCACAGCCTGAATGCCGGGAAGAACAGACGCATGACTGTACCAACACGCCATTTCGACGCCCTGATTATCGGGGCCGGCGGGGCCGGGCTGAACGCCGCCCTGCAGCTCGCCGCCGCCGAGACCCGGGTGGCGGTGGTCTCCAAGGTCTTCCCCACACGCTCCCACACCGTGGCCGCCCAGGGCGGGGTCAACGCGGCCCTGGCCAACGTGCTGCCGGACAACTGGCATTGGCACATGTTCGACACGGTCAAGGGGTCGGATTACCTCGGCGACCAGGATGCCATCGAGTTCATGTGCCGGGAGGCCATCCCCACCGTCTATGAGCTGGAGCACGCCGGGGTGCCCTTCTCGCGGCTCGACAACGGCAAGATCTACCAGCGCGCGTTCGGCGGCATGAGCCAGAACTTCGGCGGCGATCAGGCGGCGCGCACCTGCGCCGCGGCAGACCGCACCGGCCACGCCATCCTGCACACCCTCTACCAGCAAAACCTGAGGGCCCGCACCCACTTCTTCGACGAATTCTTCGCCCTCGACCTGGTGCGGGACAAGGAGGGGATCTGCTGCGGGGCCCTGGTCCTGGAGATCGAGACCGGAGAGCCGCTCTTGATCGAGGCCAAGGCGATACTGTTGGCCACCGGCGGCTGGGGCCAGGTCTTTCGGACCACATCCAATGCCCACATCAACACCGGCGACGGGGCCGCCATGGCCCTGCGCTTCGGCGTGCCACTGATGGACATGGAGTTCTACCAATTCCACCCCACCGGCATCGCCGGCAAGGGCATGCTGATCACCGAGGGGGTGCGGGGCGAGGGTGGCTTCCTGATCAACAAGGACGGCGAGCGTTTCATGGAGCGCTATGCCCCGCGCGCCAAGGATCTGGCAAGCCGCGACGTAGTCTCACGCTCCATCGTCACCGAGGTGAAGGAGGGCCGGGGCTGCGGGGAGCAGGCGGATCACGTCTATCTCAAGGTGGACCACCTGGGCGAGGCCGTGATCTCCAAACGCCTGCCCGGTATCCGCGAATCGAGCCGCATCTTCGCGGGGGCGGACCCGGTGCGCGAGCCCATCCCGGTCTTCCCCACCGCCCACTACGCCATGGGCGGCATCCCCACCGACCGCTTCGGGCGGGTGGTGGTCCCCGCCCGACACGGGGCCGAGGAGGTGGTC
>JBGSUY010000106.1:0-2138 GCA_041753195.1 Chromatiaceae bacterium | reverse complement strand
GGAGTTTATCCGTCACCTCCCCAACGAGAAACGACGGCGCGTTTGCGGTGACGGAACGTAACCTCGCGGCGGATCGAAAGCGCGTCTCGGCGCGAGAAATTTAGTCGTGCGATTGATCGGGGTCAACTAAATGGTGGCCCCAGCTTGTCGGCCAGGCGATCCTGGCAGCTATCCTCGGTGTAGTGGGGGATGGCGAGGACCCCGTCCGATCTCCTGGCTGCCCTGGCCCGCGGCGATCAGGCGGACGACCTCGCGCTCCCTTAAAGACAGTGCGACGGGCCTTTTGCCGCTGCGCTTGAATGCGTTGCGCTTGGCCCGGACGGCTGGGCGTGTGCCGGTGTTGGCAGTAAGATCGGCGGCCGGCGGAATGGCCCCGTCGGCGAAGGTCAGTGGCAGGCCCAGCGGTGGAACGACCTCCAAGGCCGCTAGGGGCCCTTTGCAGATCGTGAATCCTGGGTGGGACTCGGCCGGCTAGAGCGGTGGTAGAGAAACCGGTCCTTGAGCTCGCCGTCCGCGAGGCGCTCGCGGATCTGGGTCGTGGAAGTTCACGATTCGGCCTCGCGCCACGGCCGTTTACACTTGCGGTGCGCGATCAGCCCAGCATCCCGCACTGGACCGCGTAGAGCACCACCTCCGCCACGGAATGCAACCCGAGCTTATCCCTCAGCCGATCCCGGTAGGTATCCACGGTCCGCGGGCTGATGGCGAGGGCCCGTCCGATCTCCTTGCTGCTCTGGCCCGCGGCGATCAGGCGGATGACCTCCTGCTCCCGCGGGGACAGGGCGGCCGGCTTTTCGCCAGTACGCTGGAGTGCCCGAATCTTGGCTCGGACGGCGGGGGTGATGAAGGTTCCGCCGGCGGCGACGGTGCGTACGGCGAGCGTCAGCTCCTCGAAGCTGTTGTCCTTGACCACGAAACCAGTCACGCCGGCCGCCTGGGCCTGGAGCGCGGAGGCGGCATCATCGTGCATGGTGAGGAGCACAACCCCGGTATCGAGCGCCGCGGCCTGGACGCGGCGGGCGACCTCGATGCCCGTCGCCCGAGGCATGGCAAGGTCCAGGATGGCGATGTCCGGTCGATGGGTGTCGATCAGGCCCCAGGCGGCCTCGCCGTCGACCGCCTGGGCGAGGAGGGCGATGTCGGGCTCTCCCTGGAGCAGGGCCGCGAGCCCCTGGCGGACGATGGCATGGTCATCGGCGAGGATGACGCCTAGGGGCATGGGGTGGCCTCCCTGGACAAGGGCACGTTGATCCGCACCTGGGTCCCGCTGCCGGGGGTGCTGCGGATGCATGCGCATCCGAGGACGCCTTCGGCGCGCTCGCGGATCATGCAGAGCCCGAGCCCGGACGGACGCTCGAAGGTCTGTCGGGTGTCGAATCCAACCCCGTCGTCGATGACGACCAGGGTCAGTCGATCCTGCGGCCGGACCCGCAGGACGACCAGGATCCGGCTGGCCCGGGCGTGGCGCAGGGCATTGGACAGTGCCTCGCGGAAGGCGAGGAAGCACTGCTCCTTGACCCGTTCCTCCAGGACCATCGGGGCCTCGTCCGCGTGCACCAGGATGGAGCTGCCGGAGCGCTGGGCAATCTCGCTGCAATGGAGTCGGACGGCATCGAGCAGCGGCAGGCGGTCGAGGAAGGGGGGCCGCAGCTCGCAGCTCACGACGCGCACCTCCCGCAGGGCGTCGCCGGTCTCTTCGACGAGTTGCTCCAGCAACTCCATCGGGACCGCCTCGTGCCGCCGCGCCATCGCCCTGGCCTGCTTGAGCCCGAGGTTCAACGCCTGGAGGGTCTGTCCCACCCCATCGTGCAGGCTTGCGGCAAGGCGGCCCCGGGCGTCGCGCTCGGCGTCATTGCGTAGGTTGCGGACTTCCTGGGCCTCAGCGGCGCGGGCGCGCAGGGTCTGGATGCCGAAGGCGAGGTCCTCGGCCAGCTCGGCGAGCAGGGCCACCTCTGGCGCATCGAAGGCGTCTGGTATATCGGCGAAGATGCTGAAGTTGCCGAAGGGCGCGCCGCCCGCCTGCAGGGGCAGGGCGATCATGGAGCGGAAGCCCTGGGTCAGGGCCGCGTCGACCCAGGGGGCGAGGTCGCTGCGGCTGGACAGGTCGCGCAGGATGACCGGCTCACCGCGCTCGCAGG
>JBGSUY010000105.1:0-5790 GCA_041753195.1 Chromatiaceae bacterium | reverse complement strand
GCCAAGGTCGTCACCCGTCTCAGGGGGGCGAGCCCCGTACGGGTGGCTACCCAGCCGAGGGCCGCGGCGGCCAGCGCCGCCAGGGTGATCGCCAGTGCCAGGGTGCGCCGGAACTGGGCCATGAAGGCACTGTGATGGCTCACGTCCAGGGCGATCGCCACGATGAAGGGACCCGCGTCGGCCATGCCCGAGCGGGCGGGCGCCGTGAGACCGCGGTAGGCCCCCGTGCCCTCCTGCCACTCCAACCAGCCCCCCTGGTCGGCATGCCCCGTGGTGAACCGAGGTGTCGGGACCTGGACGCCGGCGCTGCGGAACCAGGGTTGACCGTTCGGGGACAGCACCTGGACGGCCAAACCATGGTGCCCGACCAGGGCCTCATCCAAATGGCTCGGCAGAGCCGCGAGCGTCTCAGGCGTGTCGGCGTTGGCCAGCAGGCTGCGCACCAGGGCCAGCTTGCCCTCGATCTCCTGCCGGTCCATCTCCACGAAGTGGTGCTCCACGGACCGCGCCGTCACCCAGCCCAGCCCCAGCAGCACGAGGGCCGCGGCCAGGGCGAACAGCAGGCTGAGCCGGGAGGTAAGGGACAGTCCCCTCAATCCGGTAACTCCAGGCGATAGCCCATGCCGCGCACGGTCTGGATCAGCTTGGGCTCGAAGCCCTCGTCCACCTTGGCGCGCAGCCGCCGCACCGCAACCTCGATCACGTTGGTGTCGCTGTCGAAGTTCATATCCCACACGGAGGAGGCGATGAGCGAGCGGGGCAGCACCTCGCCGCGCCGCCGCACGAAGAGCTCCAGCAGGGCGAACTCCTTGGCCGTGAGGTCGATGCGTCGGCCGGCCCGCGTGACCCTTCGGCGCAACAGGTCGATCTCCAGGTCCGCCACCCGGAGCTGGGTCGGCTCCGGTGCCGCCTTGCCGCGGCGCAGCAGGGTCCTGACCCGGGCCAACAGCTCGGCGAAGGCGAAGGGCTTCACCAGATAGTCGTCGGCGCCGAGCTCCAGCCCCTTCACACGGTCGTCCACCTGATCCCGGGCGGTGAGGAAGAGGACGGGAACCGGGTTCCCTGCTCGGCGCAGCCCCTCCAGTATCTGCCAGCCGCTCAAGCCCGGGAGCATCACGTCCAGGATAACGAGGTCGTACTCGCCCCCGGCCGCCTGGTGGAGCCCGTCCCAGCCGTCGCGCACCAGGTCGGTCACGAAGCCGGCCTCCGTGAGCCCCTGCCTGAGATAATCCCCGGTCTTGGGCTCGTCTTCGACGATCAGGATCTTCATCGAATGGCCTCCCGGGAGTACCGCGAGCGCCACGAACACCTTTGGAATCCCTGCCCAGCCGAACCTGACAGGTTTGTCATCGGGCTGTCAGCGTCGTGTCGGGTCTCATCTTCATACTGCTGAGCATACCCGGTTGGCCGAAATCGAGCCAAGACGGGAAAGCCCGCTACACGCGTGGCATTGTTCGGTTCAACAGCCTTGGAGATATCCCATGAAGACATTTGTTCTCGCGACCGCCATCACCTTCGCCGCCGCCGGTGCCAGTGCCCATGACGTCTATCGCGGCCTTGCGAAAGGCAGCCCGGACCTGAATGACCAGCACCCCCCGATTCTGGGTGTGCAGCCCGGCGTCGGCACCGCCACCAACATCTATGGCGCGTTGGCGGATGGTAACCCGGACTTGTTCCAGCGCAGATCCGCCAAAGAGGGGCACGACCGGCCCGTGAGCCGGTTCCCGGACATCTACCAGGGCGCCTGCTCGTCGGAGGTTACCGTGACCTGCTGAGCACCAGTCAGGTTCCGCTGCGCAACGTGGATCGGCGCGGGGACCGTTAAGCCCGCTCGCCGCCCCAGCCCAGCGGGATGGGCCCTGTCTTTTCCCGCGAACCCGCGCAATCCTAACTTCTCTGAGTAGTATGGATTCACTGCCAGGCGAATAAGGCTTAACCCATCCGATCCAACTCAACCGTTCATTAAAGAGAATTGAAAAGGTATTGCCATGACCATGCAGAAAACGACCAAGCAGATGATCCGTCATTCCATTCTGACGTTTGTCGTCGCCACATCGGTGCTCGGATTGCCCCTGGGCGGAGCCCTAGCCGAAGAAGCGCCACCCACCGCGCCGCAAGAGATGCCGATGATGGGAACGGGGGGGATGATGAAGGGCGGCATGATGCCTGGACCGGGAGGGGGAGTGGGGATGATGAACCCCGAGATGATGCAGCAGCACATGAAGACCATGGAGACTCACATGGCCAACATGGAGGCGCTGCTGCGTGAGCTGGTAGAGCTTCAGAAGACCAAGTAAGGGCTCGCTTCAGCCGGTCCGCCAAGGAGGGCGGACCGGCAAATTGGGTGTCCGGGGCACCGGCTCCCTACGCGATCGGAGGTAACGGAAATGATGGGCGATGGTTTTGGGATGGGTATCCCGGGTCTGGGCATGATCCTGGTGTGGGTCGCCATCATCCTCTTGGTGGTGTGGCTGGTGGGTGCCTTGGTCGGCAATCGTCGCCCCCGCGACAAAGACGCCCGCCAGATCCTCGATGAACGACTCGCGCAAGGCGAGATCGATCAGGACGAGTACGAGCAGCTCAAGAAGCGGCTACATGGCTGAGCCGCAGCGCCTGGATCCCGACCTCGAGTTAAGCCCATGCCGTCAATCACGAAATCCCCAACAACGGCCACCGCATTGATCGATCCGGTGTGCGGAATGACGGTCACCGCCGATTCCGCTTTCCACCGATCCCATGAGGGCCGGCACTACGTCTTCTGCAGCCAGCGCTGCCTGGATCGCTTCGAGGCCGAGCCGGGGCGGTACGTCCCGGCGGGTATGGACCAGACCCCCGGGGAACCGGACAAGGTAAGAGGCTCGGCCCAAGAGGCATTCCACGCCACGCCCCCCGGCGGCGCTGGGTTGGTCTATACGTGCCCGATGCACCCTGAGGTGATCAGGGATCGACCCGGTACCTGCCCCAAGTGCGGCATGGCGCTGGAGCCGCGCACGGCGGCGGCCGAGGCGCAGGAGAATCCCGAGCTGCGGGACATGAGCCGCCGCTTCTGGGTCAGCGCCCTGCTCGCCGTCCCGGTCTTCCTCAGTGCCATGGCTGCGGAGCTCTGGCCCGAGCGGATGGCCGCCTGGGTCGATCCCCAGCTTCGCCAATGGGTCGAGATGATCCTGGCGACCCCGGCTGTGGTCTGGGGTGGCTGGATCTTCTATGTGCGTGCCGTTCAGTCGGTGATGGCCCGCAGTCTCAACATGTTCACCCTGATCGGCCTGGGCGTGGCGGTTGCGTGGGTCTACAGCGTAGTCGCCACCCTGGCGCCGGGCATCTTTCCGCCCTCGGTGCTGAATGATCAGGGCCTGGTGCCCGTGTACTTCGAGGCCGCGGCCGTAATCACCGCCCTGGTGCTGCTCGGGCAAGTGCTGGAGCTGCGTGCCCGCAGCCGCACCAACGCCGCCATCCGATTGCTGCTGGGGCTCTCGCCCAAGACGGCGCGCATCCTCCGGGACTCTGGTCGAGAGGAGGACATTCCACTGGAGCAGGTCCAGCCTGGTGACCGCCTTCGGATCCGTCCTGGCGAGAAGGTGCCGGTGGACGGCGCGGTGATCGAGGGCACGAGCCATGTGGACGAGTCCATGGTCACCGGCGAGCCGATCCCCGTGGAGAAGCACGCCGGAACCAAGGTGATCGGCGCCACGGTGAACGGCACCGGCGGTCTCGTGATGCGAGCGGAGAAGGTGGGCGCCGATACCTTGCTGGCCCAGATCGTCCGGATGGTGTCCGAGGCCCAACGCTCCCGGGCGCCGATTCAGCGGCTGGTGGACACCGTCTCCGGCTGGTTCGTGCCGGCGGTAGTGGTGACCGCCGTGATCACCTTCGTCGTCTGGGGCCTATGGGGACCCGAGCCGCGCCTGGCCCATGGGGTGATCAACGCGGTGGCGGTGCTGATCATCGCCTGCCCCTGCGCCCTGGGCCTGGCCACGCCCATGTCCATCATGGTCGGCACCGGACGCGGTGCCCTAATGGGGGTGCTGTTCAAGGACGCCGAGGCCCTGGAGGTACTGCGCCAGGTCGACACCCTGGTGGTGGACAAGACCGGCACCCTGACGGAGGGCCGCCCCGAGCTGGTGACTCTGATCCCCGTCCAAGGCTTTGGCGAGGACGAGATCCTGCGTCTAGCCGCGGGTGTGGAGCGGGGTAGCGAGCACCCCTTGGGCGCCGCCATCCTGCGGGGCGCCGAGCAAAGGGGTCTGACAGCTCCGGGGGCTCAGGGATTCCAATCGGTCACCGGAAAGGGGGTGACGGGTTTGGTGGAGGGACGCCGAGTCGCCCTCGGCAACCTCCAGCTCTTGCTGGACCTCGGCATCGCGGCGGGCAGCCTGGGCACCCAGGCCGATGCCCTTCGCCGGGAGGGCCAGACGGTGATGTTTCTGGGCGTCGACGGACGCGCCGCCGGGCTCCTGGGCGTGGCTGACCCCATCAAGGAGACCACGCCCGAGGCGATCCGCGCCCTGCATCAGGAGGGCCTCCAGATCGTGATGCTCACCGGTGACAGCCGTAAGACCGCGGAGGCGGTGGCTGGCAAGCTGGGCATCGACCGCGTGCAGGCGGAGGTGCTGCCGGACCAGAAGGCCACGGTGGTCAAGCAGCTCCAGTCCGAGGGGCGCAGGGTGGCGATGGCCGGAGACGGCATCAACGATGCCCCCGCCCTGGCCCAGGCCCAGGTCGGGATCGCCATGGGCACGGGCACCGACGTGGCGATGGAGAGCGCCGGCGTCACCCTGGTCAAGGGGGATCTGCGCGGCATCGCCCGTGCCCGGCGCCTATCCCGCGCCACCCTGCGCAACATCCGCCAGAATCTGTTCTTTGCCTTTGTCTACAACGCGGTGGGTGTACCCATCGCGGCCGGCGTCCTGTATCCGGTCTTCGGCCTGCTGCTCTCGCCGATGATCGCCGCGGCGGCCATGAGCTTCAGCTCGGTCTCGGTGATCGGCAACGCGCTGCGACTGCGGTCGGTCCCGATCTGAGCTTGCAGCGGATTCCTCGCGTCAAGGTTTTCGCCGCCCGCAAATGATCAAGGCCGTGCACGGGCGCGGCGCGACTCCACCTGTCCTTCAATGAACAGACCTTTATGAGACGTTCGACCAACCTGTTCCTGATCCTGCTCACCGCCCCGGCCTTGGCCCACGAGGGCCACGACCACGGGCCGCCGCCCCCGGGGCCGACCATGGAAATTCTGGCGCCCCGCGCCGGCGCCGAATCCGCCGACTTCGAGCTGGTGGCGGTGCTGGAGGACGGAAGGCTGCTGGTCTACCTGGACGAGTTCGCCACCAATGCACCCATCGAGAACGCGACGCTGGAGCTGGAGAGCGGATCCTTCCAGGCCGAGGCGCTTCATCTCGGGCAGGGGGTCTACGAGATCCCGCCGGGTCCCCTGGCCGGGCCGGGACGCCATGAGCTGCTCTTCACCGTCCAGACACCCTCGACCGCCGACCTCCTTCCCGCGAGCCTGGAGGTGCCTGCGACGGACGAGGCGGCGTCTGCCAGTCATACGACGGCGGCCTGGTACGAGTCCACTCCAGTCCTTCAGGGGGCCGTGGTGATCCTGACCCTGTGCGTGCTCCTACTCCTGGTGTGGCGGGATCGGCGGGCCGGCACGTCCCCCGGAGCCGCCGCGAGTCTGGTCCTGGGGATTGTGCTGACTACGGGCCTGCTCGGACTCGGCGCCCCTGCCGGGCTCCAGGCCCACGAGGGTCACGACCACGGCGACCAGGCCCCGGAGCCCCTCACCATGGGCCC
>JBGSUY010000104.1:0-3560 GCA_041753195.1 Chromatiaceae bacterium | reverse complement strand
CCTCCGCGGCCGGCCCGGCCGCGGGTCCCGCCATCACGGCCGCGGCCGCGCTAACACCGAACTTGTCTTCCATCGCCTTGATGAGGTCGACGACCTCGAGCACGGTCATGTTACCGATCGCCTCGAGGATTTCATCTTTCGAAACGGCCATTGCCTAAATCTCCTGGAATCGAACTGCTGTTGGACGAGGCGCGTATATCACGCGGCCTCCTTGGCGTCGCGAATCGCGGCGAGGGTACGGACGAGCTTGCCCGGAACCTCGTTGATCGTCGCTGCGAGCTTCTGAACCGGGGCGTTCATGGTGGCAAGCAGCATGCTCAGCGCCTGCTCTCGGGTCGGCATCTTGGCGAGATCACCGAGCTTCGAGGGCTCCAGCAGCTTGCCGCCGACCGCCACCAGGCGCACCTGGAACTTGTCGTGCTCCTTGGCGAAGGCCTCCGCGACACGCGCGACGGCACCCGGGTCCTCCTGCGAGAATGCGAGGATAAGCGGGCCCTTGAGCCCCTCCTGCATGCACGCGAAGTCCGTGTCCGCCAGCGCGCGCCGAGCCAGGGTGTTCTTGACCACCCGTACGTAGACCCCGACCTTGCGCGCTTCCACGCGCAGCTTGGTGATCTGTCCGACGGTCAAGCCCCGATACTCGGCCCCGACGGCCGCGAAGGCACTCTTAGCGACTTCCGCAACTTCGGCGACGATCGCTTCTTTCTGCGCAAAACTCAGCGCCACTTTCGTCACCTGTTTTCGTATACCCACCCGGCGGGTGCCGGGCGGCATCGGCGATTGCCCCGTCCAAGGGCCCCGTCGACGCCGGTTTTGTGCGCCGTCCTCGGCCAACAGCCTGATTCTGGAGCACCGTCTGCGCAGGCGCGCTCTGCCTTAGGCCACCGCTCCCGGCTCCGTTCCGGCCGCGGGGCACCTGCGGTCTTTGACGGTCCCCGGAGGACTCCGGGGCCCCAAAGAGTGTGAAATCGAATCTCGGTTCCCGCCCGGGGGCGGGAGTCCGAGGACTCAGAGGCTCAGCGCCTGATGATCGACCGTGAGTCCCGGCCCCATAGTGGTGGAGACCGTGACCCTTCTCATGTAGACGCCCTTGGAGGTACTCGGCTTCGCCTTCATCAGGTTGCCAAGCAAGGCCTCGAGGTTCTCACGCAGCTTGACCGGCTCGAAGTCGGCCCTGCCGAGCGGGCAATGGATGATCCCCGCCTTGTCGGTGCGGTACCGCACCTGGCCCGCCTTGGCGTTGCGCACGGCCTCCGCCACATCCGGCGTCACAGTGCCGACCTTGGGATTTGGCATCAGGCCCCGGGGGCCCAGGATCTTGCCAAGCTGTCCCACGATTCGCATGGCGTCCGGGGAGGCGATCACCACGTCGAAGTTCATCTGACCGGCCTTGACCTCCGCCGCCAGGTCCTCGAATCCCACCCGGTCGGCCCCCGCGGCGGTCGCCGCGTCCGCATTGGCACCCTGGGCGAACACGGCCACCCGCACGGTCTTGCCGATTCCGTGGGGCAGTACCGTGGACCCGCGCACCACCTGATCCGACTTGCGTGGGTCGACCCCCAGGTTGACCGCCACGTCGACACTCTCGAGGAACCTGACCTTGGACAGGTCCTTCAGCAGGGTGAAGGCCTCTTCCGCCGGATAGAGACGGCCGCGCTGGACCCGCTCCCGAATCGCCTGTTGACGCTTACTCAGCCTTGCCATGATCAGACCCCCTCAACGTCGAGACCCATGGACCGTGCGCTGCCGGCGATGGTTCGCACCGCGGCGTCCAAATCGGCGGCGCTTAGGTCCGGCATCTTCTGGGTCGCGATCTGCTCCAACTGCTCTCGAGTCACCTTGCCAACCTTGCTGGCATGGGGCGTCGGGCTGCCCTTCCCGATGCCGGCGGCCTTCTTCAGCAGGATGGAAGCCGGCGGTGTCTTGGTGATGAAGGTGAAGCTGCGGTCCGAATAGACGGTGATGACCACCGGGATCGGCATCCCCTGCTCCAACTCCTGGGTACGGGCGTTGAACGCCTTGCAGAACTCCATGATGTTGACGCCATGCTGACCAAGGGCAGGTCCTACCGGCGGGCTCGGATTGGCCTGCCCGGCCTTGACCTGGAGCTTGATGTAGGCGTTGATCTTCTTCGCCATTGCTTGGACTCCTGATGGGTGCGAACGCCAGGGGCTCGAGGCTCTGGCTCCCCTGTTAACCCCTCAACGGGGTATCCGTGACCAGGGATGAGGCTGCATCGGCTGCTATCGGCGGGCATGAGCCCACCGCGTTCGCGCCTCTCCCGTGGTCACCCCTTCTCGATCTGAGAGAATTCCAGATCCACCGGCGTGGAACGTCCGAAGATCAGCACCGAGACCTTGACCCGGCTCTTGTCATAGTCCACGTCTTCCACCACCGCATTGAAGTCCGTGAAGGGCCCATCGACGACCCGCACAGCCTCCCCGGGCTCGTAAAGAACCTTGGGGCGTGGCTTTTCGACCCCCTCCTGAACCCGCTGCAGGATGGCATCCGCCTGCTTGTCGGGTATGGGCGCCGGGCGGTCTCCGGTGCCGCCGATGAAACCCATGACCTTGGGCACGCTCTTGACCAGGTGCCAGGTCTCGTCCGTCAACTCCATGTGGACCAGGACATAACCGGGGAAGAACTTGCGCTCACTCTTGCGCTGCTGCCCATTGCGCATCTCCACGACCTCCTCGGTCGGCACCAGGATGTCGCCGAAGAACTCCTCGAGGCCGGCTCGCCGCACCCGCTCCTCCAAGGACCGTTTGACCTGGCCCTCGAACCCTGAGTAGGCGTGGATCACATACCAACGTCGCGCCACGGTCAGCCCCCCTGGCCCGTCAAGAAGCGGAGGATACCCATCAGGACCAGGTCGAAGAGCCACAAGACGATGCCTACGATCAACACCATGACGATGACGATCAGGGTGGTCTGCAGGGTCTCCTGGCGGGTCGGCCAAACGACCTTGCGCACTTCAATTCGGGCGTCGAGGGCGAACTGCCAGAGTCGACGCCCGGGGTCCGTCTGCAGGGCGACGGCCGCCGCCGCCCCGCTGATGGCGAGCAGCCCGACCACCCTTAGCAGCACCGAATAGGCGGCGAAGTAGTAGAAGGCGTAGATGCCGCCAACCAGCAATAACGCGGCCGCGGCCAGCTTGGCCGTATCCAAGCCGGCGCCGCCAGCCTCTGCGGGTGAATTCATGTGATCGCGCGTCGCCTGAGCGAGGGTGTTATGGCAGGCCAGGAGGGACTCGAACCCCCAACCTGCGGTTTTGGAGACCGCTGCTCTGCCAATTGAGCTACTGGCCTAAAAAGAAGGGCCGAGGGGCGAGTGGCGAGGGCCAAGGAAGAGGGCCCTCACACCACCCGAGCAAACGGCCGGTTTACTCGATGACCTTCGCGACCACCCCGGCGCCGACCGTGCGTCCGCCCTCGCGGATGGCAAAGCGCAGCCCGTCCTCCATGGCGATGGGGGCAATCAGCTTGACCTCCATCTTCACGTTGTCCCCCGGCATCACCATCTCGATCCCCTCGGGCAGGGTGCAGGCACCCGTGACATCG
>JBGSUY010000103.1:0-1790 GCA_041753195.1 Chromatiaceae bacterium | reverse complement strand
CCTCGGGGATCGGCGCGGGGCTGGTGGCCGCCTTCCTGGCCGCCGGCGATCGGGTTTACACCTGCGGGCGCCGGGCGGAGCGGGTGGACCGGCTGATGGCGACGCACGCCGGGGGTGCAGGCATCCTCACGGGCTTGGTGGGGGACGTCACGGATGGGCAGTTCCGCCAGGCCCTGGCGGAGCGGATCGGGACCGATGGGGGCCGCCTCGATGTCCTGGTCAACAACGCCGGCATCATCCGCGGTCCGGGCGATCTGGAGGAGACGGTCGAGGACTGGCGCGCCACCCTGGAGACCAACCTGATCGCCCCCTTTGCCCTGATCCAGGCCTGCGCGCCACTGCTGCGCCTCTCCGCCGACCCCTGCGTGATCAACATCGGCTCCGCCTGCGCCGCCCAAGCCTATGACACCTGCACCTCCACCAGCTACTCGGTGAGCAAGGCGGGTCTCGACCTGCTGACGCTGCGCCTCGCCCGCAGCCTCGGGCCCCTGGGGATCCGGGTCAACGCCGTGGCCCCCGGCGTGGTCCCCTCGGAGATGTGGGGCGAGGGCGCCGAGGACCTGATCGAGTCCACCATCGAGCGCCGCCATGTCCTCCAGCACCGCCCCGTGACCCCGCAGGACGTGGCCCAAGCGGTCCTCTTCCTCGCATCCCCCGCGGCCCGCACCATCACCGGGACCATCCTCAAGGTCGACGCCGGCTACACCTTGGGCTGAGCCCCGGGTTTCTGGCCCCCAAGCTTCACGCTATCCTGAGCCCTCGGCCCTCGGCCCTCGGCCCTCGGCCCTCGCAACTCGCTACTCGCCACGTCCGATCCCATGCCCCACCTCCTCCTTGCCGTCACCGCCCATGGCTTCGGGCACCTGGCCCAGTGCGCCCCGGTGGTGGAGGCCCTGCGCCGGCGTATCCCGGGGCTTTCGGTCACCCTCCAGGGCGACATCGACCCGGCATTCGCGCGGCGCCGCCTGCCTCCCGGCTTCGCCCAGATCCGGCAGGCCGCCGATGTGGGGCTTTTGATGGATGGGCCGCTTGTGACCCGCTGGGCCGAGAGCCTGGAGGCCTATCGGGCATTCGAGGCCGATTACGAGCGACGCTTGGAGCGTCAGATCGGCTTGCTGCGCGGCCTGGCCTCGGACCTTGTCCTGGCGGACGTGCCCTGGCTCCCCCTCGACGCGGCCCGGCGGTTGGGGATCCCGGCCGTGGGGCTGTGCTCACTCACCTGGTATGACATCCTGCGCGAATGCCCCTTGAGGGACCAGGGCTCGGCTGGGCTCATGGAGCGCATGGCCGCCGTCTACGGCTCGGCGGACCTCTTCATCCGGCCAGCCCCCTCCATGCCCATGGACTGGCTGCCCAATGGGGTCGATGTGGGACCCATCGCCTCCCAGCGACCGGATCGGGGGTCCGAGATCCGGGAGCGCCTGGGCCTGCCGGCCGACCGTCCCCTGGCCCTGCTCCAGTTCGGCGGCTTCGATGGATTCGACCCCCTGCACGACTGGCCCGAGCAGGACCAGGTCCACTGGCTGGTCCAGGATCTTGGCGGCAGGCGCCGGGCGGACGCCTCGGCCTTCTCGGATGTCGGCTGCACCCTGCTTGACCTCCTGGGCTCCTTCGATCTGATGCTGATCAAGCCGGGATACGGGAGCATCTCGGAGGCCGCCTGCAACGGGGTGCCGGTTCTCTACGTGAGCCGCGACGACTGGCCGGAGGAGCCGGTCCTCATCCGATGGATCCGCGACAAGGTGCCAGCCCGGCAGATCCCGCTGCGGGACCTGCTGGCCGGGCGCCTC
>JBGSUY010000102.1:0-1588 GCA_041753195.1 Chromatiaceae bacterium | reverse complement strand
GCCGCTGGCCGAAGCATCCTCCCGTGGGGCTCGGGGCCCTGGCGGGGCGTCTCGGCGGCGACGACGCGGCCGAGGTGCTCGGTGCCATTGATCGTGCCATCTATGCCGAGGGGGATGGTGAGGGCAGGTGCCAATGGGATGGAGCGACGGCCTGGGAGCGGATCGAGCCCCTCCTGAAGGGGGAGGAGACGGCGGGCCGCATCCCGGCCCCGGTCCCGTTGCCTCCGCTCTACCCCCAAGGGCTGTGATCGGGTCGTCGATCGCTGGCGCCCCGACGGGGCCGCCCTGGGCTTTAGGTGCCCTGTCGCCTCCGTCCCTGGATGGATGACGATGTAGGGCTGGTCGGGGTGCCACGCCCGATAGCCCTGATGGTAGGGCTCCGCGGCCGACCTCAGGGCGGGCAAGCCACCCTGGCGTAAAATGCCCAGTCCTCTTCGCCCGCCTCTTCCCGAGTCCCCATGAAGCTGCTCATCTACCGCGGCCTCGATACCGCCGCCATCCCCGGCTTTGACAAGCTGACGGGCTACCTCGCGGCGGGGGATTTCCGCTCCGCCGAGGTGAAGAAACTGGCCGATAACCTGCACCGGGCGCGGCTGGACCGCAGCAATCGACTCATCTTCTCCCTCTACCGCCACGCGGGGGAGTCTTACGTCCTGATCCTGGAGTACATCCCGGCCCACGCCTACGAGAAGTCCCGGTTTCTCAGCCGCAGGGTCACCATCGACGAGGACAAGATCCCCGTCGTCTCCTCCGAGGCAGCGCAGACGGCGCGGGACCTGACTTATGTGAACCCGCGGCTACCGCGCTTTCACCTGCTGGACAAGGTCCTGTCTTTCGACGAGGAGCAGGAGGGGATCTACCGCCAGGCGCCACCTCTGGTGGTGATCGTCTCCGCCGGCAGCGGCAAGACCGCCCTGACCCTGGAGAAGCTCAAGGACGCCAAGGGGGATGTGCTCTATCCCGTCTTCGACTATTCGCGTCCATTTTTTGCGTAACCCCCTGTTTGGCTGTTACCGCGGGGGCCAAGGTCGGCACTACAAGACGCTTAGTGGAGGCGGGCTTCCAGGGCGGCGGTGATCCTCGGTGGGGGTTGCGGGGGAAGTTGCAGACGCAGCCGCTCGAGTAGCAGTTGCTGCTCGGGCTCCGGCTCGGTGTGACGGCTCAAGATCAGGGTGCGTCCATCGGTGGTAGGCAGATGGACATCGACCATCTGGATGGCAGCGAATTTCTCCAGGACGGCGCGGGGGGTGAGTCCGAGTGCCAGGGGGCGCAGCCGGGCCTTGAGGGTGACCTGCAGGCAATAGGCGAGGAAGGCGACAAAGATGTGTGCCTCGATCCGGCGGTCCAGTTGGTGGTAGACCGGGCGGATGCTCAGGTCACCCTTGAGCTCTTTGAACGCCTGTTCGACCTCGGTGAGCTGGATATACTAGGTCCACAGCTGGAGCGGGTCGTCGCTGGTGAGGTTGGAGCGCAGCAGGTAGCGGCCCTCACGCCGGCGGACCTGGCGCAGTTTCTTGCGGTTGAGGGTAAAGGTGAAGGTCGCGGCGGTGACCGGTTCATCGGGTGCTGGTACCTGGATATGTACCAA
>JBGSUY010000101.1:0-2595 GCA_041753195.1 Chromatiaceae bacterium | reverse complement strand
CGAACGAGCACGCGACGCCGCGATCGGGGCGCGCAGTAGATTTTTCACAACCTCTGAGGCGCTCAGACCCACCCGGAGACTCTCTGACCCATGACCGACCCCAGCCCCTCCCAGGGCCCCCGCATCCGCCAGGAGAAGCGCACCATCGACGCCATGCTGGGGATCTACTGCCAGGATCGCCACGGCACCCGCGGTGCGTTGTGCGCGGACTGCGAGCGGCTGCGGGACTACGCCCACGCGAGGCTCGACATCTGCCCCTTCCAGGAGGAGAAGCCGGTCTGCAACCGCTGCGAGGTCCACTGCTACAGCCAGACCATGCGGGAGCGGGTGCGGGAGGTCATGCGTTACGCCGGTCCCCGCATGCCCCTGCGCCACCCCTGGCTCGCCCTGCTGCACGTCCTCGATAAGCTGCGGGCCGTCCCCCACCTGGCTCGCCGCGCCCGTCGCCCCCAGCCCCCAGCCCCGTAGGGCGGATGCTCGAAGGGCGACCTGCCACTTCGCCCCCAGGTTAATCGAAGCGAGCCCAATAGCCCCGTAGCCCGGATCCCCGCAGGGCGATCCGCAACTTCGCCGTCAGATCACCCCACGGGGCCAGCTTGCCCCTTCGTCACAACCGGCATCCCCCACCCATCGCGCACCGTGCGGTAGCGCCTCAGAACGGCCAGCAGATTCCAACCGAGCAGGGCGAAGGAGGCCCCCAGGGCCAGGGCCGCCATCCCGCTCAGGGCGTCGGAGTGCACTGCGAGGGCGCCACCGAGGAGCACCAGGGCAAGCAGATGCAGCACGAGTTGGGCCCGGACCGGTCCCAAGGGGAGCAGCGCCTTGACCGGAGGAATCTCACGCCGGTTGCGCCCCTGGGCCTGCGCGATCAGGGTGAGGTGCAGCCAGACCAGGAAGGGCAGGATCTTGTAGAGCATGCCGTTGATGACGGAGACGGCGAAGCCGAGCAGGACGAGCAGGGTCGCGAGCATGAGCCAGCCGGGGGCCCCGCCCAGGGCCAGGGCGCCGCCACCCAGGGCGATCCCGGCGATCAGACAGAGCATGCCCAGGCGCCAATACAGGAGCGTGAGGTCCGGCTCCGGCCGCTTGCGCTGGAGCTGCAACCGCAGGGTGGTCACGGCGAAGGCCCCGTACGCGAGCCCCACCGCCAGGCCGGCCGCCCACAGGGGCAGGGACCAACCGTCGGCGCTATGACCGAGACGAAGGCCAGGGACCAAAGCGTCAAGCTGGCTAGAAGGGTGAGGCTCAACCCCCGCTGCATCCATGGGGGGTAGTGGGGCGTGGCCTGGAACATCGGCACCACCTCGTAGGCGATGGCCACCACCAGGAGGCCCACCCAGCCGAGCAGACCCCAGAGGGCATGGAGGTCCGTCCAGCGCCGGTCCAACCCAGAGGCGGCGACGGGATCGAGTCCGGCCCCGTAGCCCGCTCCCAAGAGGGCGCCAAGGGTGGCCGTGACGAGCAGGCCGATCAGGGCGGCGCCCACCGCCAGGCGCATCCCACCGCGCCCGCGCAGTCGTAACAGACCCACCCCGGCGCTCGCCAAGAACAGGAGCAGGGCGGCGGAGAGCAGGGCCAGGGCTATCGCCATGACCCAGGCCAGGGCCGGCAGCAGAAAGGCCGCCGCCAGCAGTGCGGTGCCCAGGGTCAGGGCCCCGTGCACCAGACTGGCCAACCGCCGTCCCCAGGGGAGATCCACCCCGAGGACCACCGGAAAGACCTGGAACAGGGCCCCGATCATGATCATGGCCATGAAGCCCAGCGTCAGCAGGTGGGTGATGGCGAGCACCTGGGGGCTCCAACGACCAGCGATGGCCTCGCCGCCCCCCCAGGCGAGCAGGGCCGCAGCCGCGATGCCGAAGAGCGGGGCGGTGAGGAAGAAGCGCAGGGGCACGCTGAAGGGGGGGAGTGGGTGAGCTGGAGCTTGGTCATCTCGGGGTTGGTTGGGGGTGGCGTGTCGCTCGGACGCCCTCTGGAATGCCAATGCTCCAACGGCCGCAAGGCAGGAGGGTTGATCCGCCTCAAATTCCCCCCCCCCGAGGCCCGCCCTTGCACCGGTGGGTCCTGGGAGGACGCACCTGAGCGAGGTCAAGGCGCCGGTGGCCTGCGGCCCGGAAACTCTCGCCCCTTCCAATCGATCTCGGACGCCGGGCCACCATCATGCGATTTCCCGATTTTTTCGACCAGGTCCCGCGTCTGCGGGTGCGCGACCCCCTCGCGGACTTCCTAGGCGCCGCCGAGGGGGGCCTACTGGAGTACGGCTACGCGGATGCGGTCAAGCTGGCGGGGCACTCCTGTCCTACGGTCGCCACCGCCTATGTCCTGGGCCATCGCGCCCTCGGCCTGCTTTACGGGGACGCGATCCCGGAGCGGGGTGGCGTGCGGATCGACCTCGCGGAGCCGCTGGACACCGGGGTCACGGGGGTCATCGCCAGTGTCCTGACCCTGCTCACCGGGGCGGCCTCAAGCGGGGGCTTCAAGGGCATCGGTGGACGCTTCGCCCGCCGGGACCTGCAGCGGTTCGGGGTGGAGCTGCCCCTGATGCTTCGCCTCACCCGGGTGGACACCGGGGCCGCGGTGGACGCGGGGGCCGAC
>JBGSUY010000100.1:0-5813 GCA_041753195.1 Chromatiaceae bacterium | reverse complement strand
CCCCCAGGCCAGTGCCGGCGGCCACCACGCAGGCGTTACCCTGGCCCCCCGGCTCGCCCGGGTGGAGCTCGAGTAGATCCTGAGGCTTCAGGGCGGCGACGCCCCAGGCCACCGCCTCCAGATCGTTCAGCAGTCCCACGCGCTCGAGGCCCAGGACCCGCTCCAAGCGGTCCGCGTCGATCTCCCAGGGCAGGTTGGTGGTCTTGCTGCGCCGGCCCTGAACCGGCCCGGCGATGGCGAAGGCCCCGCGGGGACAGCCCGATTCGGTCCTCGCGCGGGTCTCCTCCAGATAGCGCGCGACGATCGCCTCCAGGGACTGGAAGTCGCTGCTCGGATAGCGGCGCTCCTGGCTCAGGGCCACCCGGTCCCCCGCCACCTCGGCCAGGGCAAGGCCCGTCTTGGTGCCGCCGATATCGCCCACCAGGATGCGCATGGTCATGACTCCGATCGCGTGGGCCGATGGGGTCCGGCCCCCGGCCCGAGATCATAGCAAGGGTGGGGCCCTCGGACAGCCGCCGGCACGATCTCCGCAACCCGGCGGTTACCCGAGCTTGAATCAGGCCGCAGCGGATAGACTCTACCGGTCATGGTCTCCGGCATTTCCACCTGGTCCGTCCGCCACCCCATCGGGGTCGTCGCCCTGACCCTGGCGGTGATGGTGCTGGGGGCCTTCTCCCTGTCGCGGCTGAAAATCGACCTCCTGCCCCAGATCATCTACCCGGAGGTGCTGGTACGAGTCTTGGACCCCGGGGTGCCGGCGCGCATCATGGAGGACGCCGTGACCCGGGAGCTGGAGGAGCAGCTCGCCATCACCGAGGGGGCCATCGCCATCCAGTCCCGCACCAGCGAGGGGCGCAGCGCCATCGACCTCTCCTTCCGCTACGGGGAGGACATCGATCTGGCCATGCGGGACGCCAGCGCCCGGCTGGACCGGGCCAAGCGCTTCCTGCCCGACACGGACGAGCCCCCCATCATCTACAAACGGGACCCCTTCCAGCTCCCGGTAGCGGAGTACGTCATCGGCTCCAGCCTGCGGGACCCCCTGGAGCTTCGCGCCTACGTGGACTACGGGCTGAGCCGCGAGCTGATCAACCTACCCGGAGTGGCCTCCGCCGAGGTTGGCGGCGGACTGGAGCGAGAGATCCTGGTGGTGGCCGACCAGTACCGCCTGGCGGGGCTGGGGCTCGATGTGCTGGACCTGGAGCAGCGGCTGCGCCAGGCCAACCAGGACGTCTCCGCCGGGCGCCTACGCATGTCCCAGGGAGAGGTCAGCGGCCGGGCCCAGGGGCGTTTCGCGGATGTCCGGGGAATCGCGGAGCTGCCCCTATTGGACCCCGCCACGAGCGGCTCGACGCTGCGGGAGCGGGGCCGTAACCCGCTGTCCCTGATACGCGTCGGCGAGCTCGCCCAGGTGATCGACGGGGCGGCGGAGGAGCGCCTGCGGATCCGTCTGGACGGTGAGCCGGGAATCAAACTGTCGGTCCAGAAACAGCCTCAGGCCAACACCGTCGCCGTGGTCGATGGGGTGAAGCGGGAGCTCAAGCGCCTCGCCGAGACTGGCCAGATTCCGGAGGACGTCCGCATCCAGCGGGTGGACGACCAGGCCCGCTACATCCGCCACTCCCTGAACAACGCGGTGGATGCCGCCGTGGGTGGGGGCCTCCTCGCGATGGCGGTGGTCTACGTCTTCCTGGGCAGCCTGCGCCGCACCCTCATCATCGGCAGCGCCATTCCCATCTCGGTGCTGGCCACCTTCATCCTGATGGCCGGTGCCGGACTCTCTTTCAACATCATGACCTTGGGGGGCCTCGCCCTGGGCATCGGCATGTTGGTGGACAGCACGGTTGTCATGCTCGAGAACATCTATCGCCATCAGCGGCAGGGGGAGTCGATTGTCCTGGCGGCGGACAGGGCGAGCCAAGAGGTCACCGGCGCCATCGTCGCCTCCACCACCACCAACCTGGCGGCGGTGCTGCCCTTCCTGTTCATTGGCGGGCTGGTGGGGCTCCTGTTCCGGGAGCTGATCTTCACCATTTCCGCGGCCATCCTGGTCTCGATGGTGGTGGCCCTGACCCTGGTCCCAGCCCTGGCCGGGCATGTCCCCGCCGCCCAGGAGGGACCCCTGCGCCGTCTAGTGGATCGGGTCCTGAGCGGGCTCCAGGGGGGGTATGCCTGGCTGCTGGAGCGACTCCTCAAGGTGCGCTGGGTAATCATCGGCGTCTTCATCGCCGGGCTGGCCCTCACGGTCCCCTGGCTGGCGGAGGCGGAGCAGGAGTTCCTACCCAAGATGGACGAGGGCAACCTCCAGATCTCCCTCACCGCGGACGAGGGACAGTCACTGGAGGAGATGGACGCCCTGGTCGCCGAGATCGAGACAATCGTGGCCACACAGCCCGAGGTCGCGGCGATCTTCACCACCGTGGGGGGCTTCGTGTTCGGGCGTTCCTCCTTCGAGAACCCCAACCGGGCGAGCATCCAGGTGGTGCTCCAGCCCCTGGCGGAACGGGGCGGGATCAGCAGCAGCGCCTGGGGCGATCGGGTCAAGCGGTTGATTGCCGGGCGCCAGATCCCCGGACTCAAGGTCTCGACCTACACCCGCGGCATCCGGGGCATCCGCTTCAACGACGCAGAGGACGACGTCAGCCTGCGCATCAAGGGCGAAGACCTGGACACCCTCGCGCGGCTCGGTGATCAGGTGGTGGAGCGCCTGAAGCAGGTGCCCGGGCTGGAGAATGTCACCCATGGCTACGAGACGGTGACCCAGGAGATCAGCATCCGTCTGGACCGGGAGCGGGCCGCCTCCTTCGGCCTCAGCGTGGACGACGTGGGGGCCCTGCTGCGCTTTGGCATGGAGGGCCGCACCGTCACCCAGCTGATCGACGGGGATCGTGCCGTCGACATCCGGCTGCGTCTGGACCGGCTGGACATCGCCTCCCCGGGCGATCTTGAATCTATCGTCATCTTCAGCCGTACTGGACCCCGCCGCCCCCTGCGGCTGGGGGACCTGGCCCAGGTGGAGCTGATCCCCCAGCCCGCCAGCATCCAGCGCGACCACCAACAGCGCGTCGTGGAGATCACCGCCTCCGCTGGCGAGGGGCTCTCCGTGGAGCAGGCGGTGCGTGCCGCCCTGTACGCGGCCCAGCAGGTCCCGCTCCCGATGGGCTACAGCCTGTATGAGGCGGGGAGCCTGGAGACCCTGAAGCAGGGTCGCGAGATGGGGGCGATCTTGCTGGCCCTGGCCCTGTTCCTGGTCCTGGTGGCCATGGCCGTGCAGTACGAATCGATCCGCAACCCCCTGATCATCCTCCTCTCGGTCCCCTTCGCCCTCACGGGGGTGGTGCTGGGGCTGCAATGGAGCGGGCTGCCCGTGTCCATGCCGGTGTGGCTGGGGCTCATCATGCTGGCGGGCATCGTGGTCAACAATGCCATCGTGCTGGTGGAGTTCATCGAGATCGAGCGCCGGCGCGGGCTCGGCATCCAGGAGGCAATCCTCTCGGCGGCGCGGCTGCGCCTGCGACCCATCCTCATGACCACCCTCACCACCGTGGTGGGCCTGGTGCCGCTCGCCATGGCGGTCGGCGAGGGCTCGGAGATGCTCCAGCCCCTGGCCGTGACCATCGTCGCCGGCCTGTCCTTCTCCACCCTGGTGTCGCTCCTGCTGGTCCCCATGGTCTACCGCGTCATGGGTCGGCACGACGCCCCGGCCCCCGCCGGCGAGGAATCCGATTCGGGGCCCGATCTTCCGCCGGCCGCCCCGCCGTTCCCCGGTTGAGACAAGCCGCCCAGTAGGGATAGGCCCGTGACGCGGGTTTGGTTCTGGGATGCCGGCCTTGGGTATCCTGAGCGAAGCGGTAGGCCGTCACGGAACTGCCGCCATACCCTTATCTTCGCTCAGCGGCTCGGGGGAAAAAGCTTGGATACGGACCTCACCCACCTACAGGGCGCGGACACCGACCACGCCCTGGAGATCGCCCCGCGGGTCTGGTGGGTCGGTCAGATCCTCGATGACGACGACTTCCAGTCCCACGTGTATCTGCTGGAGCAGGGCGACCAGTCCGTCCTCTTCGATCCCGGCTCGCGCCTAACCTTCGCGGGCACCCTGCGCAAGATCGAGGAGGTCATCCCCTTCAGCAAGATCCGCTACTTCGTCTGCCACCATTCGGACCCGGACATCACCGCCGCCCTGCCCCTGATCGACGAACTGGTGGACCGCCCCGATGCGCTCCTGGTAACGCATTGGCGCAGCCAGGCCCTGCTCAAACACTATGGGCTCAGGATGCCCTACTGGCTGGTGGACCGTCACGACTGGCGCCTGCCCCTGGAGGACCGGGAGCTGTGCTTCGTCTTCACACCGTATGCCCACTTCCCGGGGGCCATCGCGAGCTTCGACCCCGAGACCGGGGTGCTCTTCTCCAGCGATCTCTTCGGGGGCTTCACCCTGCTCCCCTCCCTGGTCGCCGAGGACGAGTCCCACTTCGAGTCCATCCGCCCCTTCCACGAGCACTACATGCCGAGCCAGGACATCCTGGATTTCGCCGTGCGCCAGATCAAACGCCTGCCGGTGCGCATCATCGCCCCCCAGCACGGCGCCATCATCCCGGAGCGGCTAACCGCCTTCATGATCGACAAGCTGCGCGACGTGGAGTGCGGGATCTATCTGTTCGCCCGGGAGGACACGGACATCATGCGGCTCTCGCGCCTCAACCAGACCTTGCGCGAGATCACCCAGACCATGCTGCTGTACCGGGACTTCCGGGACATCGCCGAGCGCCTCTTCCGGGTGGTGCAGCGCAACCTCCCGGCGCAACGGATCGACTACTACGCCCTGCTGCAGGACGGCACCATCCTCACCCTTTCAGACGAGACCCGATTCTCAGGCTTTCGGGGCAACACCCCGCCCGAGCTCGAGCGGCTTCTAGGTAGGACCCGGGTCGAGTGGATCGAGGCCCACCGGACGGACCCGGCTTTGGCCGACCACCGCATGCATGCCGATGCCTTCTGCAGCCGGGACTCCGAGGGTGGCGCCGACTCCCTGACCCTGCCCTTGTTCTCGCCTCAGGGGGAACGCATGGAGGCGGCCGCCATGATCCACCTGGCGCCCAGCTTTCCCATCACCCCGGAGGTGGAGCAGGTGATCCAGCAGATTGCCATGCCGCTGCAGGTGGCCCTGGAGCGGGAGGTGATCTACCGCACCATCGAGGACGAGCGAAAGAAGGCCTACCAGAGCTCCATCCGCGACTCGCTCACCGGGCTTTTCAATCGCGTGTACATGCTGGATACCCTGGAGCGCCATTGCAGCATCCATGATCGCGACGAGACCTCGCCGCTCGCGGCGGTCATGATCGACCTGGACCACTTCAAGGTCGTCAACGACCAGTACGGGCATGGGGCCGGGGACGAGGTGCTGCGCCAGATCGCCCAGCTGCTGCGGGAGAACGTGCGGGAGTCGGACATCCCGGTCCGTTATGGCGGCGAGGAGTTCATCCTCTTCCTGGTGGGTGCCTCGGCCTTCGGGGCCGCCGAGCACGGGGAACGGATACGGGCGTCCGTCCAGCGCCACGCCTTCCTGGTCGCGGAGGACCTGCGCCTGCCCGTCACCGCCAGCGTGGGCGTGGCGACCCGAGAGCGTTACGAGTCCCTCGACTCCCTGATCCGGCGCGCCGACCTGGCCCTTTACCGCGCCAAGGAGGCGGGGCGTAACCGGGTGGAGCTGGCTCGCCCAACCGATCAGACAGGCGCCGCCTAGACCTCCAGCCGCCCAGGCCCCGACCGGCGAGCCACACCGCCGCCGATCGCGGTCCTTATTGGCCTGC
>JBGSUY010000099.1:0-15549 GCA_041753195.1 Chromatiaceae bacterium | reverse complement strand
GCCGCGCAGTCGGGCCTGGCCGCGGGAATGGGCCTCCGCGAGCTCCCCCGCCTCCGACCTGGGGCACTCCCGCACCTCGTGGGCCGGGATCACCGGGGCCGGGATCACCGGGGCCAGGGGTGTGACCTCGCGATCGTCCAGCCCCCGCCAGTTGTGGGGGACGCTGAAGTGGGCGGCGGCCCCCAGGGTCTCCACCGAGGGGTCCAGCTCCTCCAGGTGACGGCGGATGCCCTCCTCACGGTCATCCATGCAGAAGACCACCTGGGCGGAGGCACCCTCTCTGGAGGTGCCGGGCCCCGCCCGCTCCCGCCAGCGCCCCCGGCCATGATTGGCCACCAGGGCCCCCAGGATCTCCTGCCGGTAGTGGTGCTCGAAGGCGCAAAGCCAGAGGTGGCCCGCGCGGTCCGGGTCCAGGGCGGCCAGGGTGTCGAGGAGTCCCTCCACTCCTTGGGGCTCCAGTCGGGTCAGGTCGGGGGCCGCGAGCCCCAGGTGCTGGGCGAGGCGAAAGAGCGGCCAGGCATGGGCGTGGAGGCTCCGATCCTGGGACCCCTCGGCGCCGCCGTCGTGGCGCCAGGTCCAGATCAGTCCCGCCAGGGGCCGCCAGTCTCGTCCCTCGGGCGCCAGGTCGGAGACGGCGACTGCGCGGGCCGCCCGCGCCGCCAGAAACTCCGGCAGTTGCCCCGTAAATAGGGCCTGGCGCACCAGGAGCTCCTCCGGGTTGCGTCGGAAGTACCAGCGGAGCATGTCGAGGCTGGGCTCGATCTGCCAGTGCTCCCGGCACAGGCGCTGGGCGTAGATGCGCTCCAGCACCAGGCGCAGCGCCAGGTGGTCCAGCATCGAGACCGGGGCCTGGGCACGCCCATAGTCCGGGTGGCCGTGGCGCCACAACACCATCCCGGACCACCCGGGCACCTCCAGCGCCAGGCGCTCCAGGTACGGGACCCAGCGATCCCGGGACAGCCCGAGATGTTTGAGCTCCGTGACGATGGACTCCAGGGGATCCTCGGGCAGCGACTGAAGCTCCTGATCCCAGGCCTCGAGGTCCCGAAAGAGGGGGGTCAGATCCCCCAGGGCGGTGGAGCGCCAAGCGCCGTAGAGCCCCTGGGCCGCGGCCGGGTTGCGCCAGGGGGCGAAGCCTTCGTCGAGGTGGTTGGCCAGGTGCCGGACCAACTGGGGCCGGATCAGGTCCATCAGGTCCACACCGGTGAGCTCGCGCAGCAGGCCCCGCAGTGTGAGCTCGGGGCCGAGCCGATCGAGGAGGGTCTGGAGCCGCCGGGCGGCGTCGATGCGGATCTGGCGAGCGATCAGGTCCGGCACCTGGGCGCCCGCGACCTCTCCCTCATGGCCGCCCCGGCTCAATAGGCGCAGTGCCTGCTCCGGGGAGAGCTCCGTCAGCTCTTCGGGGTGCAGGGCCCGATGCTCGAGGCCCAACGCGGTGAGACAGGCAGACCAAAGGGCGCCGACTGCCTCGCGCTCGTCCCTCGTCTGGGCCGCCGCGAGCAGCCTCTCCCGTGCCGCCGGATCCAGGTCGCTCTGGAGGGCGCCCAGGGCATCCTCCTCGTCGATCCGCCAACTGAGCTGGGGGGCGCTGATGGGCTCGCAGGGGCGGCAGAGGGCCGCCAGTATCAGGTCGCGGCGCCGCAGGGGGTCCCGTCCCCCCGGCCACTCCAGGAGGATCTCCTGGGGGTCGAGGTCGGTCTCGGCGTCGATGACCGCCAGCAGGTCATCCCGGGTGATGCGCCCCTCCGCCAGGTAGGCGCGGAAGCGCTCGGGGGGCAGGTAACCTCGATTGCCGGTGACGCGGCGCGCCTCGGCCAGGGCCTCGCGGAAGGGGAGGCGCTGGAAGCCGTGCAGGGTGTTGTGATGGACGAAGTCGCGGATCGGCGCCTGCCCCGGCAGCAAGTGCTCGAGGTGGTGCACGCAGTCGCGGATCTGCGCCCGGATGTCCGCCGCTGGGGCCTGATGGTCGCTCATCGCGCTAAAAGGCCGCGCTCAGATGGGCCGCGGTGGCGGCGGTGAGCTCCAGCGCAGGGGCCGGGAAGCAGCCGATCAAGAGGGTCCCGGCGGTGAGCACGGAGGCGGCAATGAGCTCGCTGCGGGTCAGGTCCGGGAGGCTCCGCATCTGGGGCCGCACCGGCCCGGTGAAGAGACGCCCCACGGTACGCACCGCGTAGGCGGCCCCGACCAGCACCCCGACGCTCAAAAGGAGCATCAGCCAGCCCCAGCGCTCGAAGCCACCGATCAGCGTGTGCAGCTCCGCCACGAAGCCGGCGGTCCCCGGCAGCCCCACCGCGGCCACGAAGGCCAGGATGGTGAAGAAGGCGAAGCGCGGCATCACCCGAACCAGGGAGCTGTAGTGCCCGATCTCCCGGGTGTGGGTCCGCTCGTACAGCAGCCCGATCAGCAGAAACAGGGCCCCCGCCACCAGGCCGTGGGCCACCATCTGCATCACCGCCCCCGTGATGCCGGTAACATTGAGGGTGGCGATGCCCACCAGGACCACCCCCATGTGGCTCACGGAAGAGTAGGCGATCATGGCCTTGAGGTCGGTCTGGCGCCAGGCGAGCAGGCCCCCATAGACGAGCCCGATGAGGGCGATGGCGAGGAGCACCCCCTGCAGCGCCTGGGCGGCGGCGGGCAGCAGATGGACAGCCCGCAACAGCCCGTACGAGCCCATCTTGAGCAGGATGCCCGAGAGCAGGATGCTCACCGGGCTCGGGGCCTCCACATGGGCCAGGGGCAGCCATCCGTGCATGGGAAAGATGGGCATCTTGACCCCGAAGCCGATCAGGAGCCCCAGGAAGATCAGGATCTGGGTCTCCTCCGGCAGGGATCGTGCTCCGGCGAGCAGGTCCGCCGCCAGGAAGCTGTGGCCCGGCACCGCATCGAAGAGCACCAGAAGAGCGATCAGCATGAAGACCGAGCCGCCCATGGTGTAGAGGACGAAGTTGAGCGAGGCGGCGCTGCGGTTCTTCCCCCCCCAGCGGTCGATGAGGAAGAAGAGCGGGATCAGGGTCAGCTCCCAGAAGACGTAGAAGAGGGCCCAGTCCTGGGCCATGAAGACCCCGAGCATGGCGCTCTCCAGCACCAGGAGCAGGAGGTAGTAGCCCTTGGGCCGCTCCTTGATGTAGCGGGAGGCGAGCACCGCCACCAGGGCCAGCAGGGTGGCCAGCATCACGAGCGGCAGGGAGATGCCGTCAACCCCGAGCGCGTAGTAGGTCCCGAGCCGCGGGTTCCAACGGACCATCTCCGCGTACTGCATCCTGGTTGCGGTGAGGTCGAACCCCAGCACCAGCCACCAGGCTACCAGCAGGGCGGCGGTGGAGGCGGCCACCGCGATCCGCCGGATCGCAACCCGGTGCTCCCCGGGCACCAGGGCGATCAGGCCGGCCCCGGCGAAGGGCAGGGCGAGCAGGAGGGTGAGCGGACCCATTGGCAGGGATCAGGGCTCCTCAGTCCGTCGAACGACGAGATGGCCCGAGCGAGGGGAGCCCCCCGCCGGCGGACCGAATATGATCAGGCCGGCTGAGGCGCGGCCGGGGCGGGCATCCGCAGGGGCCGGTAGCCGGACTCCTTCAGGCGGTCGTAGATGGCGTCCAGGGCCATCTCCTCGGTAGCGAAGATGTTCTCGCGCCCAAGGCGCTCCATCAGGTGGGTGCGGTCCAGCACCTGGATCACCTGGCGCTTCATGCCGCTCAGGACCACGGTGATGCCGTTGGCACCCAGGCGCTCGATGAGATGCTCCAGCACCTCCTGGCCCGAGGCGTCGAGCTGGTTGATCCCGTCCGCCACCACTAGCACGAACTGGGCATTGGGATGATCCGCCACCGCCGCCAGGATGGTGTCCTCGAAATAGGAGACGTTGGCGAAGTAGAGCTGACCGTCGAAGCGCATGACGATGATGCGCTCATCGGTCGGCAGGGTCGGGTGTACCCGCAGGTCCCGCAGGGTGCCGTCCGGATAGCGCCCAAGCAGGGCCACCCGCGGCTTCATGGAGCGGTAGAGGAAGAGCCCCACCGCCAGACCCGCGCCCACCAGGATGCCGTTGTCGAGATGGGGGGCGAAGGCCAGGGTGGCGATGAAGGTCACGATGGCGGCGACGCCGTCATGCTTGTGGGCCTCCCACGCATGGTGGATGGCCTTGAGATTGATGAGCCCGATCACCGCCATCATGATCACCGCGGCCAGCACCGACTGAGGAAGGTGATACAGGAGCGGGGTCAGGAAGAGCAGGGTGATCAGCACCACCAGCCCCGTGAAGACCGAGGACATGCCGGTGCGTGCCCCGGCATTGAGGTTCACCGCCGAGCGGGAGAAGGAGCCACTCGTGGGATAGGACTGGGTCAGGCTGCCGGCGATGTTGGCCAGCCCCTGGCCGATCAGCTCCTGGTTGGGGTCGATGCGGTCCTTGGTCTTGGCCGCCATGGCCTTGGCGATGGAGATGGCCTCCATGAAGCCCACGAGTGAGATGATGATGGCGCTGGGGAGCAGGTCCAGCGCCATGGTCAGGTTCAGCGTCGGCAGGGCCAGGGAGGGCAGCCCCGAGGGAATCTGCCCCACCACCTGGCCGCCGTGCTCCGCGAAACCTAGGGCCCAGCTCGCGACGGTCGTCACTACCACGGCGATCAGGACCCCGGGGAGCTTGGGCTGGTACTTCTTCAGGCTCCACATGATGGCGAAGGCCGCCGCGCCCATCACGAGGGTGAGCATGTGGGTATCGTCTATCTGCTGGAGCACCGCCCAGATGTCATTCATGAAGTGCTCGCTGCGGGGCATGGAGACCCCGAACAGCTTGTTGAGCTGGGACAGCCCGATGATGAGGGCGGCCGCGTTGGTGAAGCCGACGATCACCGGGTGGGAGAGGAAGTTCACGACCACCCCGAGCCGGAAGAGCCCCAGCACGAGCTGCACCAGGCCGACCAGCAGGGCGAGCAGGATGGCCAGGGCGACATACTCGGCGCCCCCAACCTCAGCCCCCATGTTCGCCACCAAGGGCGCGAGGGCCGAGGCGGTGAGCAGGGACACCACCGCCACGGGACCGGTCGCGAGCTGCTTGGAGGAGCCCCAGAGGGCCGCCACCATCACCGGCAGGAAGGCCGCGTAGAGACCGTAGTAGGCGGGCAGCCCGGCGAGCTGCGCATAGGCCATGGACTGGGGGATCAGCACCAGGGCCACGGTGATCCCCGCGACGGCATCGGCGCGCAGGGTGTCGGCCCCCATGGGAAACCACCGCAAGAAGGGTAAGGCTCGCTGGATCATCTGGGTTCTGGTTTATGCAGAGAGATGGAAGGCAACTAGCGCCGCGCCGAACGGTCTGACTCCCTGTCCGCGTCCTGGGTCGTGCCTTTCGCCCAGAGGACTGGGGGGCTGGCCGGACGGCGCGGTGGGATTTGCAGCCGGCCAAATAGCTTACCACAGCCAATGTTGGAATATGCGAAAAAGCTGAAGTGCTGCCGTGTCGGGCGCTGGGGGCAGGGGACCCACCGGCGCCAGCGCGGTGCGACCTGGCCGAGGGGCGATCGAAACCGCGCTTTACAGACGAGGGTCGAGGGCCCCGCGGCGCGATGTCAAGCGGGTAGGAGCGCCCCGGTGCGATGCCACGTCTTCCAGAAAGCCCTCGACCAGACCACCGACCGCCCTTCAAACCGCTACAACTGCACCGTGGCCTCGATGGGGGTCACGGGTCTGGCCTTTCGGGTTGGCACTGGGTCGCCGGCGACTCGGATGGGGCCGGCCGACCCGCGGTATCAAGGCAGGCCGGCGAATCGCAGGGCCCGAGCCGCGATGCCGCGCCGCCATCCCACGGACAGCCACCGGTAGATGAACGCGTGCTCGATCCCAAAACGATCAATCCCAAGACGATCGGCACGGGATTGGCGACGATGAGCGGGAGAGGCTCCAGTGTCGTCCAGACCGCCACGAGCTTTTGGCTCTGGATCGACGAGCTTAAGAGGATGCCGTCGCCATTCCAGCCAAAGCCGATGACGCGAAATGTCAGGAGCATGACCAGGTTCATCGCCGCCCCGCCAGCGATACCGGCAAGCAGAGTTCTCATCATCCGCGACTGCGCTTCACCGAATTGACCATCCTTGGGAGCCACGACGCCGGGTGTTTGAGCGCATCAGCGGCGGTCGATATACCTCTCCGCCCAGCGTAGCGCGAGGGCTGCCCCCGGGGTGTCACCCCTTTTTCTTGCCAGAGCGGAAACCCAGGTCTGTCCCGGGCGATCCGAAATGGTTAAGCCTGAATCTCTGTCTCGACAAGTTGCGCGAGAAGTGCGAGCGATTCTTGCCACCCAAGATAGCGGGCCTCGGGCGGAATGGCTTCGCGTATACCCTCTTGTATGATATCCAAATCGGTTCCGCAGGATGCCTGCTTCAAGGGTACCGTCGTCTGCGTTTACACCGAGCTCAGCGCGCAGTTTTGGGTCGGCGCTCACGCGCGTGTTGGGCGCTTCTCTGGTCCGGGCGTGGCCTCGCCGGTAAGGCTCTCCGTTTGTTTCGCGAACGCCAACATGGAGCGCAAAGCAGCGTTAACGGCCTCGGAGCTTACGAAGCCCAGTGGACCTGATCTGATCTGATCTGAGGCGGCCCGATCCGCCGCGCGTGGATGGTTGGGACCCCGGGGGCGGGCGGCTGACCGCTCGGTGCGCAGAAGGGGCCTCGGTGCCAGGGCAATGCCGGGCTCTGGCGGCGGCCGGCGCTGACAGGAGGCCCTGGCAGGCGGTATCGTGCCGCCTTTACTCCTTGCCTCCAGGATCTCGGTCGCCGCGGTCCACGGGGACCTTCGGCGCAGGCGAGCACCAACCACCACTGACGACGGACCCACCATGTTCCAATCGAAGCCCGGCGTGGCCGAGCCCCTGGCCGACTACCGTCTCGACGGGACCACCATGAGGTACAGCCTCTTCGTCCCGCGGCTCTACAACCTATGTCGGCGGCTCGGCATGGAGCAGGGACGCATCGTCCCCTCCCGTGCCTTCTGCTCCGATGAAAGCCAGGGCTACCCGGTCATCCTGATCGCCAAGCACTTCGGCACCTTCCCCTTCAATCACGGCCAGGTGGGGGGCATCGTCGCCACGGACCGCCACGGGCCGCATGCCCACCACGGTCAGGACATGGTGATCATCCAGGCGAGCCATGTGGGCTATGAGGCGGAGACGGGCACCTTCGGCATCTACCGGCGCCTGCAGACCGCCGACAAGGTCTGCACCCCGGGGTGCGGCAAGATCGCGGCGGTGGTCGATTGGTATCGCAGCCAGTACCGCTTCGCCCAGAACCGCATCCTGATCGCCCGGGAGGACTCGGGACCCGTCGTCATCATCGACAACCACCTGCTGCGCCAGAACCGGCAGGAGGGGCTCTACCTGATCCTGCCCAAGGTGGTCCAGTTCGACCGGGACGGGCAGCCGGGCTATGTGCAGTCGCTGAGCACCGCCAAGGTCTTCCACATGGCCAGGACCTTGGCCGCCCGCATCGCCGACGCCCTGCCCTTTGGCGCCAGGCCCCAGCCCATCGGCAGGCGCCTGACCTCGGATCTCTTCTACTTCCAGCGGCGGATCGAGAGCGACGAGGAGGGGGTCGGACATCTGGAGCGGAACCTGGTCCGCTTCATGCCGGAGATCGTCACTGCCGCCTCGCCGCCCCTGCGGGCCGCCACCATCAACACCCAGGTGGAGTTCGACCGCACCTACCGCACCCTGGTGGACGAGCCGGAGTACCGGGGCAAACGGCTGCTCTTCGTGGCGGGGCTCAACATCGACATCTCCCCCACCTACGGGGGCATCTTCCCCCTGACCAAGTTCGTCCCCTGGGCCGCCTTCTGGCAGCGCCCCGACGGTCAGGGGGAGACCTGGGAGCAGAGGGACGTGTTGGACCGGCTCTCCGCCCAAGACGCGGAGAACCCCGATCAGGTGGACCTGGAGTCCGCCATCCACGAGATGGAGCGCGTGGAGGAGGTACCCCTGCGGCTACCCTGATCGGTGATCGCGACGCAACCGAAGTCCGGCGTCGCCTGCTCACCTCGGCGCATCGAGGGCGGAGTCAAAGGGGATGAAGTCGAGCGCGAGGATCGAGAGGTCTACGGGTTTGACTTTCTTGCTGCCGCGAAGGACCAGGCCGATCTCCCTGATCCCATGGAGTGCTGGGGTTGCAGGTAGGACAATCTGGATCTCGTCGTCCGGGTTCTGCTTGGGGGTCTGCTTGAGCCGCACGAAGAGTTCCACGGGGATGGTGGGCGGGGGCAGGGGATCGTCCTCGGCCCTCTTGAAGCTGATCGACGCATCCTTGAGGTCTGTCTCGGATCGAAATCGGAGAACCAGCCGCCCGTTCGACAGGCTGACCGCGCCCGCCCCCGGGACTCTGAAGGCCAGCCCCCCAGCAGCGCCAAGGGGTGAGGAGAAACGGCAGATCCCCTGGTCCCGGGAGAATTCCGCGGGACTTCCATCCGAGGTCCAAGGGAGGATCTGATTTCCCGCCTCCAATAGGTTGATCCTGTCGCCGGGCGCGTAGAGCGCCTCAAGCGCGCCCTCGAGGCCCGTCTCTGCCAGATAGCGGGCCATGTTCTCCTGGGCGGAGTTGATACCGCCCAGGATCAGGGAAAGCGTGTGCACGGTCGTCTGGTAGGGAATGACGGACCTGGTGGTGAGGTCCCAGCCTTCCCAGGGTCCGTGCGGGGTAAAAAGCCCCGAGATCAGGGGCCAATGCCTCTTGAGAAACGCCTCGACCTGCTCGGGTGCAATGGCGTAGGCGACGCCCAGGGTATAGAGGGACGGGGCCCGGGTGATGAGTGGTTTGTCGGTGACGGCGATGTCGGGGATCCCGATGAGCCCCGTGTATTCGGTTCCGTTGCCGCTGTAGGCCTCGGACAGGAGACCAGGAAGCCCGTTCCGATTCGAGAAATCGAGTTCGATGTCCACAATGTCGCGGAGATTCTGCCTCCAGGCCGGGTTCCTCGTCTCCTGCATGAAGAGCGAGAGCCCGAGCAACTGGAAGGCCGAGCCGTCCCAGGCGGCAAGGGCGTAGGTGTCTCTGCCGTCCCCATGCCGGTAGGGCCTGATCTTGAATCCGGCATTCCGAATCGATGCGATGGGCAGGCCGTAGCGCAATACAACGAAGGTCCAGGGACCTCGAAACTCGTTGATGAAGTAATTCATCTGGCCGGTCACCCAATTCCCCCGGCCGTCCTCCCAGCCCACGAAGCGGTCCGCGGTGGCGTCCCAGCCGAAGAAGAAGGTGCCGCTCGCCGGGTCGTAGAGACGGGCGTAGCCCTCCCGCTGCCCTTCGATGAAGCGCTCCATCTGCTCCCTTAAGCTGGCGGCCCTGGGATCATCACGGATCTCAGGTCCTAAGAGGGCGCCCACTGACTTGGCCAGGGCCGCGGTGAGATTGGCGTTGTCACCGAAGATGATCGTTGCAACCCGCTGATCCAGCAGCTCCATGATTCGGGATCGGCCGGGCTCCCCGGAGAAGGGCTTAAGCACCCCGTCGAAATGGAGGCTCCCGAAGCCTTCACCCCGGCGGATGCGGCCCTTGCGCCCGTTGTCTTCCTCCCGGAGCCAGCCCTTTTCCACCAAGGCGCGCCAGATCCGCGGGCCTTCTCGATTCCCAAAGGCATCGATGAACCTTCGTTTCTCGACCGATTCCAGGAGGGGTCCCATTCTTTGCCCGCCCTCGAGTCCTAAGAAGTTTACGAGCAGCCCCTTGGCCGCAAGGGAGGGGTCTTGTTGATCGGCGAGTAGGGTGCCGACCGCAAGGGAGAGTCCGCGCAGGGCGGCATCCCTGGAGAGCAACGGGGTGTCCGCATAGCCCGCGGCGACATTGGCCAGGAGCTCGATCCAGGCGCCGATCGCCGTGAGCTGGGTGAAGGAGCGCAGAAATAGCCCCTCGTGGGGCTCCTGATTCCAGCCCTCCGCCGGATAACCCGAGACCGGGTCGATGATCCCGTGGCGTGGATCTAGGTACTGGAAGGCGTTGTCCAGCAGGAGCCGCAGGTGTCGATGGCTGGGAGGCACGTTCGGGTAGTCGGATGCGCTGCTGCCGGCGGGTGTCTCGTCAGCGGGACGTTCCCGGGCAGAGAAGGGCGTGGCGGTGGTTACCGTCAGGATCAAGACGAGGACCGCAACAACCCGTACCACCCTTCTTTCCTCTCGCATGCATCTAGACCTGGGATCTCTGGTTACGGAACTTCTGAGCTGGCGGCGCATTCTCGCCTCCCGGCCGGTGCCGCGCCAGGTGCCGAACCCCGCGGGTCGCGAGACGATCGCCCGACCTCCGATGGACCCTGAAGGTCTGACTTAAAGAACTCGCAATAAGAGCCGGCATCCCCGGCCCCAGTCCCGGCCCTATGCCTCGATCCCGTATTTCTTGAGCTTGCGCCACAGGGAGACGCGGTCGATCCCCAGGATCTCCGCCGCCCGGGTGCGGTTGCCTCCCGTCTGGCCGAGGACCCAGCGGATATAGTCCCCCTCCTGGGCCTCCAGGGTCGGCAGGCTGCCCGGCTGCCACCGGTAGCTGTGGACCTTGAGTTCCCGCAGGTCTTCCGGGAGCTGCTCCGGGCCCAGTTGGCTGCCGGTAGCGAGCGCGACGCCCCGCTCGATGAGATTGCCAAGCTCTCGCACATTGCCGGGGAAGTCGTAGCCGGTGAACAGGGTCATGGCCTCCGGTGTGATCTCGTCCACCGGCTTGCCCATGGCGCTGGCTGCCTTCTTGAGGAAGAAATGGGCCAGCAGGGGGACGTCGCCACGGCGCTCCGCCAGCGTCGGCAGGCGCAGGCCCATGACGTTCAGCCGATAGTAGAGGTCTTGTCGGAAGCGCCCGCTGGCCACCGCCTCGGGCAGGTCCCGATTGGTCGCGGCGATGAAGCGCACGTCCACCCGGCGGGGCCGGCTACTCCCCAGGCGCTGGACCTCCCCCTCCTGGATCACCCGCAGCAGCTTGACCTGCATCCCCAGTGACATCTCGGTGACCTCGTCGAGGAACAGGGTGCCCCCGTCCGCTGCCTCCACCAGACCGGCGCGGGCCTCGTTGGCCCCTGTGTAGGCCCCCCGCTCGTGTCCGAACAGCTCGTTGACCAGCAATTCCTCGCTCAGGGCCCCGCAGTTGACGGCGAGGAAGGGGTCATCCGCGCGCCCGCTGTGACGGTGCAGATAGCGGGCGAGGAGCTCCTTACCGGTGCCGCTGGCCCCGCTGATGATGACGTTGCAGCCGGTGGGCGCGATCTGGCGTGCCGTATCGAGTAGCTTGGTCAAGGCCGGGTCCTGGGTGAGAGGCCGGTCTGGATCTGATTGGATCTGGAGCCGCTCGCGCAGGGCGCGGTTCTCCCGCCGCAGCCGGGTCAGCTCCAGGGCCTCCCGCACCAGGTGCCGGACCTCGTCCAGTCGGAAGGGTTTCTCGATGTAATGGAAGGCCCCCTCCCGCATAGCGTCCACCGCCGATGAGACCGTGGCATGTCCGGTGATGACGATCACCGGGGTGGCCGGGTGGCGCTTGCGGCAGTGCCGGAGCACCGCGAAGCCGTCCACCTGCTCCATGCGCAGATCCGTGAGCACCAGGTCCAGCTCCTGCTGGTCCAGGGCCTTGAGGGCCGCCGCCCCGTTCTGGGCGCCCTCTACCACATAGCCCTCCCCGCGCAGGACGTGCAGCAGGTTCTTGAGCGCGATGCGCTCGTCGTCGACCACCAGGATGCGGGGTTGCCGCTCGCCCATGCTGGTTGCCCCCTCAGCCATTGGGGGGCGTCTCGTCTGGGAGGGCCACCAGTAAGCGGGTGCCGGCGCCGGGCCGGCTCTCCACGGCGACGCAGCCGCCGTGCTGGTGGACGATCTCCTGGCTGACATAAAGCCCCAGGCCGGACCCGTGCCCGACGTCCTTGGTGGTGAAGAAGGGGTCGAAGACCCGCGGCAGCACCGGCTCGGCGATGCCGGGGCCGTCGTCCTCTACGGCTATCAGCACCAGGGTGCCGGCATGCGCCTCGGGTGCCTCGGAGCGGCCGCAGACGCTGTGCTCCGGTGGCCTGAAGTCCGCGGCTGCCAGCCGCCGCCCCTGCACCCGCACCTGCACGGGACGGCCCGGGTCCGAGTCCAGGGCGTTGCGGATCAGGTTCACCAGGACCTGCTGCAGGCGCTGGGGGTCGGCCCAGACCTGAAGGTCCTTGGGGACCTCCAAATGGACCTGGCCAGCGCGGCCGCGTCGGCCCACCAGCCGCAGGGTCTGCTCCACCAGGGACTTAAGCCCCAGGGTCTGTTTGCGGAAGGCACTGTCGCGGCTGAAGTCCAGCAGGGTGCGCACGATGGTGCGGGCGCGCTCGGTCTCGCCGTCGATCTGCTCCAGCCATTCCAGGAGCTCAGTTCGCAGCGCGGCCCGGTCCGGGCGCTCCAGCTCCTCCATCAGGATCTGGCAGGAGCTGGAAACGTTGGAGAGCGGGTTGTTCAGCTCGTGGGCGACCCCCGAGACCAGGGTGCCCAGGGAGGCGAGCTTCTCGGACTGCACCAGGTGGCGCCGCCGAACATCCAGCTCCCCAAGCATGTGGTTGACCGCCTCGGTCACGGCCAGGATCTCCCGGTCCTGGGAGACGGGTGTGACCTGGTCGTAGCGGCCCTCGGCGATGGCGCCGAGCCGATCCACCAGCAATCCCAGGGGGCGGGTGGTGCGGCTCGCGAGCCACTGGGCGACCAGGATCGCGAGGAGGACAACCAGCCCGACCGTGCCGAGCAGCGCAGACCGGGACTGGCTGATGGCCTCCTGGAGCCGGGCATGCTGGGCCTGGGAGATGGCCTCGGCGCCTTCGGCGAGCCGCCGCCCCGTCTGGCGCACTGCCAGGGCCCGCCCCTCGTCTCCAGGCCCGGAAGACGGGCGAGTTTGCTCGGCCAGGGTTCTGAGATAGTTGCCGAGATCCGCGCCCAGCCGCTCCAGGTCGCCCACCTTTCCCAGGTCCTGCAGTCTGGGGCGGGCGTCCGCGATCAGGTCTCGGGCCTGCTCGGCGAAGGCACGTACCTCATCCAGGGCACCGTCGCCGCCGTAGAGGAGCCAGTTCTTCTCGTAGCGGCGGATCTCCAGGACCGCGTCGAGCAGCCGGGAGGCGGCGAGGTCTGGGGCCAGGTGACGCTCCAGGTAGGTGAGGTCGCTGTAGGCAAGCAGGGCGACGCTCGCGATCGCGGCGGCGAAGGCGTAGTAGCCCAACCGGATCTTCCGCTGGATGCTGGGCATGGACCTGCGACTAGCGATGCGCTGTTTCAGAATGCAACGGTTGATTGCGCAATTGTAACAGCGTCTGCAACGGCCGGTACGGCGCGGCCGCCAGACCAAGGGGCAGCGCGGCCGTTGCAGGAGTGAAACACGGAAGCTGTTGTCGCGTCCATACGAAAAGCACTCTTAATACAGTCGATTAGCATCCTGCGCTGGGTTGGCACGGGGGCTGCTGTGCTGGTTGGTGAGACCGACACAGCCGAGGAACCCCCCGTGACAGACAAGCGCCGACCGCGCGGCTTACTCGCCGACCTTGATCAGGCCATGAAGGGCCTGGCCTATGCCCACCTGGGCGACTATCTCCCGGATCAGGCTAAGAAGGCGGCCCTGGGGGCTGCCGAGCCGGTACGACTGTCCATCGCCCTGCCAAACGGGGACCAACCCGGGACCCTGCCCGGTGCCCCCCGTCGGGTCGCCCTGGCGGTCCAGGGGGAGGTCAGGGCGGGGGCGCTGCGCTACGCGCGCAATGCCTGCGAGCGCATGGACGCGGACCTAGACGTGCTCACCGACTTGAGCGAGGGCCGCATCCAGGCCGCCATCGACCCACAAGCCCAGCCCCTCCCGGCCGGCCATCACCTGGAGATCGTGCGCCTAGGTCGGGATCTGCTCACCGGCATCCTGGACTATGCCCGCGGGCGGCGAGGGCTCCTGTTCGTGGTGGTGAGTGCCGATGACGCCGTCGCCGAGCGTCTCATCGCCCGATCGACCGATCGCCGTCACCTCGATGTCCCCTGGGTGGTGGTCACGGGGGCGGAGCCCGGCTGATTTGCCTCCCACGGGGGGCCGACCGGGTAGGTCGGAGGCGGGACAGGCGGACCCTGCAAAGACCCCTGGGCTGGCAACCCCGACTCTCGATTCGATCCGCTCTTTCTCGCAACCCTTTTGGCTGGACCACCGGCCTCGGGACCCGTTTTACGTCAGACACCACGAGGTAGACAACCCCATGAGTCCTTCCCATCCACCGAGGGCCAAGGCCCTCAAGGTCAAGGCGTTGGCCACCACCCTCTCCCTGGGTGCCGCCAGCCTGCTGCTTTATCTGCTGCTCTTCGTCTTCGCCGACCGCCTCACGGGGCTCGCGCATCTGACTGCCGAGGGGCACAAGCTCTACGCCCTGCTGCCGATCGCCATTGCCATGGTCTTCTCCTTCGTCCACGGGGCCTTCACCGGGCACTTCTGGGACCTGCTGGGCCTGCGGGCCAAGAAGGGGGGCTGAGCACGGTCATGGAAAGCATCAACTTTATCGATCTGACCTGGACCACCTCCCTGATCCTTTTCCTGGTGGGGTTCGTCGGGGGCATGGTGAGCGGCTTCATCGGCTCGGGCGGGGCCTTCGTCCTGACCCCAGCCATGATGAGCATGGGGGTGCCCGGTGTGGTGGCGGTGGCCAGTAACATGGCCCACAAGTTTCCCAAGGCCCTGGTGGGCGCCCACAAGCGGCACAAGTACGGCCAGGTGGACATCAAGCTCGGCATCGTCCTGGGCCTCTTTGCCGAGGCCGGGGTGCTCTTCGGCAAGCACGTCATGGTAGACATCCGCGAGGCCTTCGGGGCCGCCGGTACCAACCTCTATGTCTCGGTGGTCTTCGTCATCGTGCTGGGTATCGTCGGGGCCATGGTGCTCCGCGATGGTATGCGGGAGCGCCGCGGTGAGTCTGCCAAGGAGCCGCAAACCAAGGAGTTGACCCGCCTGGTGCGCTGGGTGCGCCGCATCGAGATCCCGGGCACGATGCTCTACTTCAAGAGCATGGACGCCCGAGTCTCCTTCCTGATCCTGGCGCCCATGGGCTTTGCTACCGGGCTGCTTGCCGCAACCATCGCGGTCGGCGGATTCATCGGTGTGCCGGCCATGATGTACGTCCTGGGCCTGCCGGCACTGGTTGCCAGCGCCACGGAGCTCGTCATCGCCTTCGTCATGGGCCTGGGGGGCAGCTTTTTCTATGCCCTGGACGGCTTCGTGGACATCCGCCTCTCCATGATCATCCTGGCCGGGTCCCTGTTCGGCATCCAAATCGGGGCCATCGGGACCACGTACGTCAAGGACTTTGTAGTCAAGTTCGTCATGGCGGCGATCATGCTCCTGGTACTGGTTAGCCGATTCTTCTACATCCCGGGCTATTTATCGGAGCTGGGCATGACCGGCACCCTGGACCAGGGGACACGCGGCCTGCTGGACGGTATCGGGGAGGGGGCCCTGATCTTCGCCCTATTGTTCGGCGCCCTTATGATCCTCCAGGCCCTCTACAAGGGCATGCGCGAGCACCGCCTGGCCTTGGCCGCCGCGGGACCCACCGAGGTGCCGGCGGGCGCCG
>JBGSUY010000098.1:0-1729 GCA_041753195.1 Chromatiaceae bacterium | reverse complement strand
CCTGCTGGCCTTGCGCGAGCTCTTCCGGTGCGAGGAATCCGTCGCCGTCGCGGTCCCAATCCTCGAACCGCGGACCCTGACCGGCATTGCGCATCGGTCGGCCCTGGGCGGCGCGGGTCGCCTGCCGTTGGGTGCGGTGCTCGGCGAACTCCTGGGCGGAGATGACGCCATCGTCATTCAGGTCCATGACCCCAAAGGGTACGGGTCCCCGCCCACCAGGCAGGGGCTGGGCAGAGGCCAGGCCCGAGGCAGCGATGATCGCGCCCATCGCGCACAGGCGGGCGGCAGAGGTAAGAAAGCGATTGTGACGAATCATGATGGACCTCGTTGCACTGCGGGTCCGCTGACAGAGGCCGGGTGCGGACCCAGGGCCTTCCGGCAGGCCTGGATGGAGGCGTTGCAGGACACTCGCTATCCTGGCCATGCCCCCGCCTCAACCTCAAGTCTGGACCGGCGGGATGCAGCAAGGATGGAAAGACCATGCAAAGAATTCGCAGGGGACAGCATCGTCATCCCGTTTGGGGCTGCAGCCGGATCATGGATCCTTCGGCGTCAGTCGCACCTGAGCTTCCGGTTGCTCGTCGGAGCGACGCCCTCAGCGCGATGGGCCCCTCCGGCTGCTTCGCCGCTTGATCAGCTCCGTCACCGCGAGGCGGCAGCATTCGACTATCCCCGTCGCGTCGCGCGGCAGGGCAAGCGCTACCCTGCCTCCGCGCTGGTCCCACTCGAGCTCTGGCGCGATCCAGGACCTGGTGAAAGCGGTTATCGTGCTTTTCATGTGAGTGCCCGCCGAATAGCCTCGTGAGAATGAAAGGATACCCGACCTCCAGCAAGGCTCAGATCCTGACCACACGCGGCTGCCGCACACTGTTCCCATGACAACCGACGAGGGCCGACGGCGTGGCGAAGAGCCGAGTACAGTCTCCGAGGTTCCTGAGCGTGACTGCGTTAAGAGATTTGCGCCCTTCCTGCTACCTCTCGAACGGTGCTGCAGTATCGGGTAGATGGCCAGTGGCGAGGTAGCCATTAGGCGGCCTCGTCCTCGGCCATCGGGCCCGCGTGGATCACAAAGTTCGGCGCCGCCGGGGGCCTGGTCAATGGAGGATCACGGCCGCGCTCGGCACGCGATGTCGCTGCCCGCTGCACAGGACCCTCGGATCCCATCCCCTCCCCTGCTGCGTCACCCCATCCTCTCTGCTATCCGCATTACCGAGTGACACACTCTGAAAATTATCAGTGCGGTGGCCCGAGGATCCGGCTTGAATACCGTTCAAGAGGTCGTCGGCTGCCTGCATCGGGTTCGGCGGCTTCTGATCTAACCTCAAAAAATTGGAGCCTTGAGCAATGAAGAAAAACGTGGGCGGCATCGACCGTATCGTCCGGATCCTCCTCGGCCTGGCGCTGGTCGCCATGGGCCTCTACACCCAAAGTTGGTGGGGTGCCGTCGGCCTCGTACCCCTGATCACCGGTCTGGTGGGCTGGTTCCCAATGTACCTTCCCTTAAAGGTCAGTACCGCAAAATCCGCCTAAAACCGCCACCGTTTGTTCCGCTCACGAGCACCCCGGTGAAAAAGATCCAACTCCTCGATAACTGAAGTTTCCGCATTTCTCTATGCGACCAGCCGCATGACAGCTGAGATCAATGGTTTTTGCCGGGGTTTCTCGGCATCCTGGCAATCGATACCAAAACCCTCGCGTGCGAGGTGCTTGGCAAGCGATCTGCGGACAT
>JBGSUY010000097.1:0-7728 GCA_041753195.1 Chromatiaceae bacterium | reverse complement strand
ATGTCCGCAGATCGCTTGCCAAGCACCTCGCACGCGAGGGTTTTGGTATCGATTGCCAGGATGCCGAGAAACCCCGGCAAAAACCATTGATCTCAGCTGTCATGCGGCTGGTCGCATAGAGAAATGCGGAAACTTCAGTTCCTTGAGGGGCCACCCCCCAAAGTGATCTGGCTGTCGATCGGCAACGCCGGGACTGCCGCCATCGCTGCCATGCTGCGCTCCCGTGTCGCGCACATCGAGGACTTTGGCCGATCCGCTCAGGAAGGGCTGCTGGTGATCGAGAGGCGGTAGGCTACCGAGGCATTTGCTAGGTTCGGAGCTCGGTCGCGGCGCGGCGCGCCCCTCCTACGGAGCTTTGGCCTTCCCCAGCCCTTGCGGGAGGCCCGCGCCGCGGGGCGATTGGATCTGGCGGCTCGCCACAACGGTCGCTGGGCGGATGCAGCCGTGGTCGTCGCCGGTATGATGTGTTTACCTCAGGACGGATCCACGACGGAGTGAATCCCCATGACAAGTCTTCAAGTCTTCTTGCCTGATGACGCAGTCGAGCGCATTACTGCCTTGGCGGCAGAGGCGGGGCGCAGCCCGGATGCCTTTCTGACTGAAGCGATCCTTGATTATTTACTTAACTCCGCGCGACGGACAGGAAAACGGCCGAGTCAGCATTCGGGCTCGCAAACAAGGCCCTATATCGACGGATGCAATACGTACACTGTCACCGTAACTGACCGTCACCGTAACTGACGCTGGCGAATCCGGCACTGCGCGGGCTGATCCTGGAACTCAACGGCAGCGGGGAACGGTCCGGACAGTCGGACGCGGCGGTGTTCTCAGCGATCTCGGGGGCCGGTTTCGCGCCCTATCGGTGTGAGCCCTTCGGCCGGCGCCTGCAGCCGTTGGAGGGGCCGAATCGTGACGGCGGCAATACGCTGTTCTTGCGGGATCTTGCGTTTGTGCAGGGCCGGGTGAAGGGGACGGCTGCGGTGGATGTGCGGGGGGTCGCGGTGTAGGTGGGCCGTTGATCGAGTGCGGTCTGGCGGTTGGTGCCGCGCAAAAGTTGTCGCGGCGCGGAGCGCCCCTCCCACAGGGCACTCCTCGCACACTCTAACCCTACCCGGTCTGGGCCGAAGGTTTGATCGAGGGTATCGGTCCCGGCTGGTTGGCATACTGTCGGACCGGCATAAGCTACATGTAACGTTCCTCAGGAGAGCCAGATGCCGATGTCCGCGAATGAACGCGTTCGAAAGCGGCGCGACGCGCTGCGCGCGGCCGGGTTGCGTCCGGTGCAGATCTGGGTTCCGGATACCAGGCGGCCGGGGTTTGCGGACGAGTGTCGCCGGCAGTCGCTCGTGGTTGCGCAGGCGGATACGGCGGATCGAGAGCTCTTGGATGTCTTGGACGCGGCCCTCGCGGATACCGGTGCATGGCCGGAATGAGGCGCGGGGACTTGGTGACGGTCGCTCTCCAAGGCGATTTGGGCAAGCCGCGGCCTGCGTTGATCATCCAATCGGATCAGTTCAATGCCACGGCAACCCTGGCGGTGTTGTTGGTCTCTTCGACCCTGATCGATGCCCCGCTGATCCGGCTGACCGTGGAGCCAACGCCGGAGAATGGTCTGCGCACGTCGTCTCAGGTAACGATCGACAAGGCGATGACGGTGCGACGTGAGAAGCTCGGTGCTCCGTTCGGCCGGCTCGACGATGACACGCTGATCGCCGTGAATCGCGGGTTGGCGCTGTTCCTCGGATTTGGCTGAGGGTCGGGGCGCAGGGCGCCCCTCCCACAGGAGCGCCCGTCCCGTAGGGCCTTGATCTTGGCTCTGTCTGCGTTACCTGTAGTCGGACTTCAGTGCGTAGGATGCGGTGAGGAACGAACCCGCATCCTACAGGCTACGAATTGGTGATGGAGAGGGGGTAGGCTATCGACCGGGGCCCCGGGATGGGCTGCGCCGGCAGATGAGCCCGGATAGCGACGCACGTCGCGGTTCGGAGCGCCCCCACAGGGCTTCGACTTTGGCCGCCCCTTGTGGGAGGCCCGCTCCGCGGGGCGACTGGTAGCTCACAGGTGGGCAAGTCACGCAACAGAGCCCCACGGGGCTTAGGGCTTAAAGTCCCGAGCGCGGAAGGATGTATCAGGCCCCTTGATACCGTTTTGGTAATATGACCGCATCGATGCCGAGAGAATTTAGGGGGTTCCATGGATCTGAAACCGATTCGCGATGAAGCCGACTATCACGCTGCTTTGGCGGAACTGTCGGTACTTTGGGACGCCCCTGACGGCAGCCCCGATGCTGATCGCCTGGAGGTGCTGGCCCTCCTGGTGGAGGCTTACGAGCAGGCGCATGACCCGATCGCCGCTCCAGCCCCCATTGCCTTCCTAGAATACATCATGGAATCGCGTGGTTTATCACGCAAGGATCTGGAACCGTACATCGGCCCGCGAGGGCGAGCGTCCGACATCATGAACCGGGTGCGCCCCCTATCACTGGAGATGATTCGCCGGCTGGCGGCAGGGCTGAACCTGCCGGCAGAGGTGCTGATTCAGGACTATCCGTTGAGACAGTCCGCCGCTTGAGCGCGTTACAGGAGACGGACGATTCGGGCGCGGAACGGCCCTCCACGAGTTGCCACCCTCATTTTACTGGAGCCGAGAGCCCAGCGAGTGCTGAGGACCTTGACAATGTCTCCCCGGCTGAGGCGGGCTTGAGCGGCCTGCGGGCAGGAAAAGGCAGGACCCACACCCTGGAGGACGTGGAGCGGGATCTTGGGATGGCGGATTGAGATCTTGGACAATGCCAAGAAGGATCTAGCCAAATTGGACAAACCCGTCGCCCCGCGCATCACGGGTTATTTGCGCGAGCGGATCGCACCGCTCTGAGATCCTCGCTCCGTGGGTCAAGCCCTGCCAAGCCCTGCGTGGAGGTCGCCTCGTTGACTGTGGAAGTGCCGTGACGGGGATTATCGGATCATCGGGCGACTGGAAGTCGATCGGCTATGCGTCCTCGTCGTGAAGATTGGTTACCGTCGCGAGGTCTATCGACCCTGATCCTGGGGTCGCTTTGGCATCTTTGATGCTCATCCGCGACTAGCCCACGCTGCGCCATCTGCGCCCTGTGCAGTTCTACGGTTGGCTGCACCGCCGGTAGGATGCGGTTCGTGCCTCACCGCATCCTACGAGCTGGCTAAATCTTTGACTGCGGTGGCGCGGAAGCCTTGAGGTTTTGTTAGGAAGGGGGGACTCGCGGCGCGGAGCGCCCATCCCACACCTCCCAGAGTGCGGACCCCGACACCGACCAGATCCATGATTGTTCCCCGGGAGACGCCTTAAACGGCCCCTAGGGCTTTGACCGGGAAGCTCCCCGTTACGGTCCTGCTGGCGGCCAAGGGCGAGGTGGTCAATCTGCCGCGCCGTCCAGCCGCTCTTGTACCTGCCGCCGACATTTTCGCAAGGGCCGATACGAAATCTTGACGTACAATGGTGCTGTACAAGAACGAGGCCCAACGACATGACGGTTGAGACCACCTACAGCCAGGCGCGCGAGCAGCTCAAGTCACTGATGGATCGCGCGGTCGACGACCGCGAGGTGATCCTGGTGCGTCGCCGATCCGGCGGCGCGGTGGCGATGATCGCTGCCGATGAGCTGGAAGGCCTGTTGGAGACGGCTCACCTGCTCCGCTCGCCTCGGAATGCGGAGCGGTTGCTGGCCGCGCTCGGGCGGGCGCGTGCGACAGAGCTCGCCCCCACGTCCATGCCATCCCTGAAACAGGAACTGGGGCTTGAGCCCTAACGACCATAGGCTCGCGGTCGTCCATCCGGAATTCCTGGAGGACCTGCGCTATTGGGTCGAGACCGACCGGCGCACCGCCAAGCGCTTACTGGACCTCGTCGAGGCCGTGCTGCGTGATCCGTTCGTCGGAATCGGCAAGCCTGAGCCACTCCGGTATCTCGGTTCGGATGTGTGGTCGCGCCGTATCACGCAGGAGCACCGATGCGTCTATCTCGTGAAGGCGGATCGCATCGAGTTTCTGCAAGGGCGTTATCACTATTAGGCGATCCTGGTCGGACGCGCGGACGCACGAGCCGCATGCGTCGCGGCGACCAATCCCATGATCGCACGCGGACCCTGACCGATGCCGGACCCCGTGACTGCCGCTTTCCCTAGCGACGCGCAGCGCTGCGCCGTTCCAGATCAATCACGGTCTCCCGTGCGAGCTCGGCGGCGTAGGCAATCGCCGCCCTTATGCTCTGTAGACGCAAGGCCGGATAGCTCTGGGTGATCTCTTCTTCGGTTAGGCCGGCCGCCAGATTGTCGAGCACGACTGAGACCGGTATGCGGATGCCCTTGATGCACGCTTGCCCATGGCGGATATTCGGGTCGCTCGCGATTTGGTCATGCCAGTTCCTTATGACCGCATGCTCGCCGCTCAGAGTGAGCTTGAGTCTCTGCCACTCATGACGCGAGACCCCGCCTTTGCGCAATTCGGTACCACAACGTTCTGGTAAAGACCGGAGATTCCGTCCGCGCTGGATATCTCTGGCTACCGCGACGGCGGGGCGGAGCTGGGCCACCAGCACGCCTACCTTCTGCCCACCCTGTTTCGGCTGCTGGACGGGTTGGGCCTCGCCGGTGGGGGGCGCCGGCTGTTCGAGCTGGGCTGCGGCAACGGGAGCGTGGCCAACGTGCTGGTTGAGCGCGGCTGGGGGGTCACGGGGGTCGATCCCTCGGTAGAGGGCATTGCGCAGGCCCGCGCGGCCTATCCTGGGCCGCGGCTTGAGTGCGGGTCCGCCTACGACGATCTGGCCGGCCGCTATGGGACCATGGGCACATCAAGTTCTGGTCGACGGTGACCCCGGGCGAGCTGCTGCGGGAGGCGGGCTTCGTGGACCTTCGGTTCGAGCGCGTGGGGCGGGTGCCGGCGCTGGCGAAGTCCATGCTGTGGGTCGTCCGAACCACACCCGCGGGCATGCGCTCAAAGGCGCGTATGGCTCATTGTGCGGACATCGGGCTCTACCGATCCATCGAGTCGAGGAACGGACCGGTGGCGGCGGCCCTTTCTGCTGTGCACAGGGCGGCGGTGGACGCTCGGGGCGCGAGCACCTGAGACGGTGCGATTGGGACCGGATCGTGTCCGGCTCGATTGAGGATTCGGGGCACACGTGGCGGCGCGGACCGACTTCTACCGCCGCCCAGCAACCTTCCGCAAGCGAATCCGAGTCCTCCACGCCTCGGTTGTGGGCCAAGATGCTCCCCGCTAAAATGGCCATTATGGCTAAATCATCCATTCCGGGGGGCGGCATGATCGTGGTGACTTCGGTCGAAGCTCAGAGCCGCTTCGGGGAGTTGATCGATCGGGCGCAGCGCGAACCAATCGAGATTACGCGCCGCGGACGGCCGGTGGCTTACGTGGTTTCGGAGCACGATCTTCGGGAGCTTGGTGACGTGCGCAGGCGCCGGGAAGAGGCGGTGCAGTGGTACGCGAGCTACCGGCGAGCCACTGCCGCGTCACCTGAAGCGGCGGCCCTGACGGACGAGGACATCGATCGACTCGTCCATGAGCTTCGCTAGACGGGTGGTGTTGGACACGGGCGTTCTCGTGAGCGGCGCGATTCGACCGAGCTCCGTCCCGGCGCTGGCCTTGGAGAAGGCCCTGCTGAACTTTGATGTGTGCGTCAGCCGGGACACTCTCGCAGAGCTGACGACGGTGCTGAGTCGGTCGAAGTTCGACCGCTACGTGCCCCCCCAGCAACGGGAGGATTTCGTGGCAGGGTTTCGGGCAAGGGCCGTTGTTATCGAAGTCACCACGACAGTCTTGGATTGTGTCGATCCCAAGGACAACAAGTTTCTCGCACTGGCCGAAGCCGCGCAGGCCGATCTCATCGTGTCCAGTGATCCACATCTGACAAACCTGCATCCCTGGCATGGGATTCCCATACTCCCGCCAGGCGCGTTCCTGGTCGGGATTCGTTAGGTCGCTGACTGGTCGCGGCGCGGCGCGCCTCTCCCACAAAGCGGCCCTCGCCGAATCTGGAGTCCCGCTGGCGTCCCGGGAAGGGATGACGCGATTGATGCGGTTCGTGCCTCACCGCATCCCACGCGGTTATATTCCGTCCGGATCTATGTAAAATGTCAATTATATCGACATTCTACATCGCCTTCCCAAGCGTCTCATGATCCCGCGAGACATCGAAACTGCTCTGCGCGAGCTGCTTGACGGGTTTCCCATCGTCACCCTGACCGGCCCAAGGCAGTCCGGGAAGACGACACTGGCGCGCGCCGTCTTTGCCAGTCAGCCTTATGTGTCGCTGGAGGACCCGGATGTTCGCCGGATGGCCTTGGATGACCCGCGCGGTTTCCTGGCTCGCTTTCCAGATGGGGCGGTGCTCGACGAGGTGCAGCGTGCGCCGGAGCTCTTTTCTTACCTCCAAACACGGGTCGATGCGGATGGCCGTATGGGGCTGTTCCTCTTGACCGGTTCTCAGCAGTTCGGACTCTTGTCCAGTGTCACTCAGTCACTGGCCGGCCGCACGGCCTTTGTCGAGCTGCTGCCCTTTTCAATCCATGAGTTGGATCGGGCCGGGGTCAGGCCGAGCAGTCTTGACGAGATGCTTTTCACCGGGGGTTATCCGCCCCTCTACGATCGCGCTCTTGGGCCGCGTACATGGCTGTCTGCCTATGTGACGGCCTATGTGGAACGTGATGTCCGCCAGTTTCTCAAGGTGCTGGACTTGGAGGCGTTTCAACGCTTTGTGCGGATATGCGCTGGGCGTAGCGGGCAAATTCTTAATCTCTCCTCGCTGGCCACGGATTGCGGCATCACGCACAACACCGCCAAGGCTTGGATCTCCGTACTTGAGGCCAGCTATATCCTGTTTCAGTTGCGCCCGCATCATGCGAACTTTAATAAGCGGCTCGTGAAGTCGCCAAAGCTCTACTTTTACGATACGGGATTGCTGTGCTGGCTGCTGGGCATCCAGGAACCCGTCCAGCTTGTCACGCATCCATTGCGCGGAAGCATTTTCGAAACGCTGGTGGTGTCGGAGTTGGTGAAGACCCGCTTCAATTTGGGCGAACGGGCGGCTCTCTCTTTCTGGCGCGACAGCAACGGCAACGAGGTGGATGTCATCGCCGACCTGGGCCCGAAGCTCATGCCGATCGAGATCAAATCGGGCCAGACGTTGAATCGCGATTTCTTCACCGGGTTGGAGCGTTGGCAGGCGCTGGCCGGCGATCTGGCTGTCTCGCCCGCGCTGATTTATGGCGGAACTGAGACCCAGACCCACCGGGGGGTGAATGTCTTTGCCTGGAACGAAACCGGCCGGGTTCTGCGGCCTGGTGCGGGTATGAGGGCTGGCGAGGGCGGAAAGCCCGCGTAGGATGCGGTGAGGGCCGAACCGCATCGGTCGCGTCTGCGCGGGACCTCAAAGCGGGCGACCTGAACAGTCCCACCTGCGGCGCGGAGCGTCTCGACAGATGGACGCGCCGGGGCCGCGTCGGGTCGCGGCGCGGAGCGCCCCCCACGGGTTCTCAGCGGCTAGGATGCGGGCTTCTCTAAGCCGATTCGGAACTTTGCCGGACTCTCCGGTTTTCTTTTGGCTATGTCCGCGTTGAGTGTTGGCCCGAGCTATCCTTCTGATAGGCATGTGGAATGTGGAGGTTGACGCCATGCGGGCCGAGGCATTTCGCGAGTGGTTGGCCAAGGCGGAGGAGTTGACACCGACGCAGCGGCAACG
>JBGSUY010000096.1:0-8361 GCA_041753195.1 Chromatiaceae bacterium | reverse complement strand
CATGGAGGACCTGGACCGGCCCCGGGAGGTCCCGGGCGCCGCACGACAGATCCTCGACACCCTGACGGCCTTCGGCCTGGAGTGGGACGGCGCAGTGCTCTACCAGAGCACCAGGGCCGACGCCTACGAGGAGGCCCTGATCCGTCTCGCCGAGCTTGCCCTGGCCTACCCCTGCGGCTGCAGCCGCAGCCAGGTGGCCGCCTCGGGCCGCCTTGGGGCGGAGGGGCCCATCTATCCCGGGACCTGCCGCTCAGGCCTCCGCCCGGGCCAGCGGGCACGAGCCCTGCGCCTGCGCACCGAGGGCCCGGAGATCCGCATCCAGGATCGGATCCAGGGCGCCCAGGCCCAGGTGGTGGCGCAGTCCGTGGGGGACTTCGTGGTGCGACGCGCCGATGGGATCCACGCCTATCACCTGGCGGTGGTTTTGGACGACGCCTGGCAAGGGATCAACCAGGTGGTGCGTGGTGCCGACCTTCTGGCCTCCACCCCCCGCCAGATCCTCCTGCAGCAGGCCCTGGGCCTGCCCACCCCCGCCTATGCCCATATCCCCCTGGCCCTGGGACCTGACGGGCGCAAGCTGAGCAAGTCACTCGCCTCCGCCCCCGTGGACCCGGCAGACCCCCTGCCGGCGTTGCGTCGGGCCTGGGCATTCCTCGGTCAGACGCCCCTAGGATCCGCGGGATCCCCCCGCCACTTCTGGTCCCAAGCCATTCCTCGATGGTGCATCCACCGGGTCCCGCCCCGCCGCAGCACCGCCTTGGGCCCAGCCGCTGGCCCCCTCCTGGGTCGAGCCGGCTAGACGCCGGGCCCGTCGATGGGCCACCATCGCGGCTCGATCCGACCGTCATCGGCTCGTAACCGCTGCCCCCTAAGATCGATAACAACCGGCAGCACACCACCAAAGGAGAACGCCATGGCCGACCAGAACCCCACCACGGGTCCACTTTCCCCTGACCTGCTCGCGAAGATGGACGCCTATTGGCGGGCCTGTAATTACCTCTCCGCCGGCATGATCTACCTGCGGGACAACCCCCTGCTGCGGGAGCCGCTTGAGGAGGGGCACATCAAGAACAGGCTCCTGGGCCACTGGGGCGCGAGCCCTGGACTCTCCTTCATGTACGTGCACCTGAACCGGATCATCAATGCGCACGACCAGGAGGCGATCTTCCTGGCGGGTCCCGGCCACGGTGCCCCGGGGGTGCTGGCGCCGGTTTATCTGGAGGGGACCTATTCGGAGATCTATCCGAACAAGAGCGAGGACGAGGAGGGCATGCGGGCCTTCTTCAAGCAGTTCTCCTTCCCGGGGGGGATCGGCTCCCACTGCACCCCAGAGACCCCCGGATCCATCCACGAGGGCGGCGAGCTCGGCTATTCCATCTCCCACGCATTCGGCGCCGCATTCGACAACCCGGACCTGCTGGTGGCCGTGGCGGTGGGCGACGGCGAGGCCGAGACGGGGCCGCTGGCCACCTCCTGGCACTCCAGCAAGTTCCTGAGCCCCATCCGCGACGGGGCCGTGCTGCCGATCCTTCATCTCAACGGCTACAAGATCAACAACCCGACGCTGCTCTCACGCATCCCGAGCGAGGAGCTGGCCAGCTTGATGCGCGGCTATGGCTGGACCCCCCACTTCGTGGAGGGGGACGACCCCCTGGTGATGCACCAGCAGATGGCGGCCACCCTCGACGCGTGCTATGCGGAGATCCGCGGCTTCCAGGACGAGGCCCGCGCCAGCGGCAAGGCCGAGCGCTGCCACTGGCCCATGATCGTGTTGCGGACACCCAAGGGCTGGACCGGCCCCAAGGAGGTGGACGGTCACAAGGTGGAGGGGTTCTGGCGGGCCCACCAGGTGCCCCTGTCCGGGATGCACAACAACCCGCCCCACTTGAAGCAGCTCGAGGACTGGATGAAGAGCTACAGGCCCGAGGAGCTGTTCGATGCGAGCGGCCAGCTGATGCCGGAGCTCAAGGCCCTAGCCCCTAAGGGCACCCTACGCATGAGCGCCAACCCCCATGCCAATGGCGGGCTCCTGCGCCGGGCCCTGCGCATGCCCGACTTCCGGGACTATGCCCTGGAGGTGGCCCAGCCGGGGAAGATCCGCGCCATGAACACCAAACCCACAGGCGAGCTCCTGCGGGACATCATGGCCAAGAACATGGACAACTTCCGCGTCTTTGGGCCGGACGAGAACACCTCGAACAAACTGGACGCGGTCTACGAGGTCAGCAAGAAGCTCTGGCTGTGCGACTACAAGCCGGAGGACGCCGACGGCGGCGAGCTGTCCCCGGACGGCCGGGTCCTGGAGATGCTCTCGGAGCACACCCTGGAGGGCTGGTACGAGGGCTATGTGCTCACCGGACGCCACGGCTTCTTCGCCACCTACGAGGCCTTCGTCCATGTCATCGACAGCATGTACAACCAGCACGCGAAGTGGCTGGCCATCTGCGAGGACATCCCCTGGCGGGCGCGCATCTCGTCGATCAACCTCCTGATCACGTCCACCGTCTGGCGCCAGGACCACAATGGATTCACCCATCAGGACCCGGGCTTCCTGGACGTGGTGGTGAACAAGAACCCGGAGGTGACCCGGATCTACCTGCCCCCGGACGTAAACACCCTGCTCTCCACCGTTGACCACTGCCTGCAAAGCCGCGACGACATCAACGTGATCGTCTGCGACAAGCAGAACCACCTCCAGTACCTGGACATGGACGCCGCCATCAAGCACTGCACCAAGGGTGTGGGCATCTGGGAGTGGGCGAGCAACGACCAGGGCGGGATGCCCGACGCGGTGATGGTGGGCTGTGGCGACATCCCCACCAAGGAGGCCCTCGGCGCCACCGCCCTGCTCCGCGAGCACTTCCCGGACATCAAGCTCCGCTTCATCAACGTGGTGGACCTGTTCCGGATGCAGTCCGCCGGTGAGCACCCCCACGGACTCTCCGACAAGGACTTCGACAGCCTCTTCACCAAGGACAGGCCCATCATCTTCAACTTCCACGGCTACCCCTGGCTGATCCATCGGCTGGCCTACCGGCGCACCAACCACGCCAACCTGCACGTGCGCGGCTACAAGGAGAAGGGCAACATCAACACCCCCCTGGAGCTGGCCATCGAGAACGAGATCGACCGTTTCACCCTGGCCATCGACGTCATCAACCGGGTGCCGCGGCTCCAGGTGGCGGGGGCCCACGTGAAGGAGAAGCTCCGGGACATGCAGATCGACGCCCGTAACTACGCCTTCGAGCATGGCATCGACCAGCCGGAGTACGACGACTGGGTGTGGCCCTATTAAGAAGCGCCGAAGGCCGAGGGCCAAGCGCCGAGGTAAGAGACGTCCGGCCCTCGCGTAAGATTGCTTTGCCTTGGCCCTCGGTCCTTGGCCTGGGGCCCTAAGTCCCTGGCTCGGGGCGCCGGGCCCTTGGCCCTGTTCTTCCGGCCCTGGGCCCTTGGCCCTCGGCCCACTCAAGATGCCTAGACTCTACCCATGACTACTCCCCCCGTCCCCGCCAAACGCGAGCACACCCGCACCGGCATGTCCAAGGAGGCCCTGAAGCAGGCCTACGTGGACAACCTCTTCTACATCCAGGGCCGCTTCTGGGACGTGGCCTCACCCAACGACCTCTACATGGCCGCCGCCTACACGGTGCGCGACCGCCTGCTGGAGCGCTGGGTCAAGTCGGCCAAGGCCTACAAAGACAGCAAGGCACGCACGGTCTGCTACCTGTCCGCCGAGTTCCTGCTGGGGCCCCACCTGTTCAACAACCTGGTGAATCTGGGCATCACGGAGGTCGCCCGGAAGGCGGGCGAGGAGCTCAAGGTCAACTTCGACGAGATCATGCAGACCGAGGAAGAGCCGGGGCTCGGAAACGGCGGCCTAGGGCGGTTGGCAGCCTGCTACATGGACTCACTCAGCACGGTGCAGATCCCCGCCATCGGCTATGGCATCCGCTACGAGTTCGGCATTTTCGATCAGGAGATCCACGACGGCTGGCAGGTGGAGAAGAGCGACACCTGGCTGAAGAACGGCAACCCCTGGGAGCTGCCCCGCTACAAGCTCCGTTTCCCTGTGAAGTTCGGCGGACACACGGAGCAGTTCCAGGACGAGCACGGGCGCCTGCGCGTGCGCTGGGTGGCGGACATGGAGATTGACGGTCTCGCCTACGACACCCCCATCCTGGGCTATGGGGTGGGCAACGTGAATCTGCTGCGGCTTTGGCGATCCCAAGCGCCTGAATCCTTTGATTTTCAGTCCTTCAACGTGGGGGACTACTACGGGGCCGTGCACGCCAAGATGGAGGCCGAGACCATCTCCAAGGTCCTCTACCCCAACGACGAGCCGGAGGCGGGCAAGGCCCTGCGCCTCAAGCAGCAGTACTTCTTCGTCTCCTGCTCCCTGCAGGACATGGTGCGGCTGCATCTGCACACGGTCGGGTCCCTGGACAGCTTTGCCGAGAAATTCGTCGCCCAGCTCAACGACACCCACCCGGCCATCGCGGTGGCGGAGCTGATGCGCCTCTTCATGGACGAGCACGGCATGGAGTGGGATCCAGCCTGGGGGATCACCCGCAGGACCTTCTGCTACACCAACCACACCCTGCTCCCGGAGGCCCTGGAGACCTGGCCGGTGCGGCTCTTCGAGAAGCTCCTGCCACGCCACCTGGAGATCATCTACGAGATAAACCGACGCTTCCTGGACGAGGTGCGGGTGCGCTTCCTGGGCGAAGAGGATCGGGTCGCGCGGATGTCCCTCATCGCCGAGGGGGATGGGCGGCGGGTGCGCATGGCCAACCTGGCGGTGGTGGGGTCAAGCGCCGTCAACGGGGTGGCGGAGCTCCATTCCGAGTTGGTGAAGAGCACCATCCTCAAGGACTTCCATGACCTCTGGCCCGAGAAGTTCCACAACGTGACCAACGGGGTCACACCCCGTCGCTTCGTCGCCGTCAGCAACCCGCGACTCGCCCGACTGATCACCGAGACCTGCGGCAGCGACCGCTGGCTGCGCGACCTGGACGGTCTGCGGGAGCTCGAGCCCCATGCGAACGATGGCGCCCTCAAGGAGCAGTGGCGGGAGGTCAAGACCGCCGCCAAGCGCTCACTCGCGGCCTGGCTCGCCAAGCGCACCGGCGTGCGGGTGGACCCGGAGACCCTGTTCGACGTCCAGGCCAAGCGCTTCCACGAGTACAAGCGCCAGCATCTCAACCTGCTGCACATCGTCACCCTCTATCACCGCATCAAGCAGGACCCGAACCACTGCGTGGCCCCGCGTACCTTCATCTTCGGGGGCAAGGCAGCCCCCGGCTACGCCCTGGCCAAGCTGATGATCAAGCTCATCAACTCGGTGGCCGAGGTGATCAACCACGACCCCCAGGTGAATGGATTCATCCGCGTCGCCTTCATGCCCAACTTCAACGTCCAGAACGGCCAACTCCTCTACCCGGCCGCCGATCTGTCTGAGCAGATTTCGCTCGCGGGTAAGGAGGCCTCGGGCACCGGAAACATGAAGTTCTCCATGAACGGGGCGCTGACCATCGGCACCCTGGACGGGGCCAACGTGGAGATCCGAGAGGAGGTGGGTACGGAGAACTTCTTCCTGTTCGGCATGACGGCGGAAGAGGTGCAGCAGCGGCTCCAGGAGGGCTACCGGCCCTGGGACTACTACCAGGGCGACCATGAGCTCAAGACGGTGATCGACCTCATCAACTCCGGCCTCTTCTCCCACGGCGACCCCATCCTGTTCCGGCCCTTCACCGACCACCTGATCAACCACGACACCTTCATGGCCCTGGCCGACTTCCGCGCCTATGTGGACTGCCAGGAGCAGGTGAGCAAGGCTTGGGCGGACAGGGGCCACTGGGACCACATGTCCATCCTCAACGTGGCCCGCATGGGCAAATTCTCCTCCGACCGCTCCATTCGCGAATACGCGGAGCGCATCTGGCACGTGGAGCCCCTGCCGGTGGAGATCTGAGCGCCGAGTGGATTTCAATCCGGCCGGGATCACCTTGCCCCAAGGGCCAGGGAGCGCTCCTTGAGGGTGGCATCCCGCCACTTGGCGATGAATCGGTCGGGCGTCATGGTGCTCCTCGCCTTGTTCCTCGCCTTGTTCCTCGCGGGATTCGCCACGGCCCTCCCTGGGTATCCCATCGTGGGTCGGGCTTCAGCCCGACTTCGACCTTGCGGACATCCCCGGGCGCCGCTGTCGGGCTGAAACCCGACCTACACCTGGTATCGGATTGAGGGTGCCATTGCCGGCAGGGCTTGCCGGTTCCATTGGATGCCACTCGACGGCGAGATGGAAGCCCCCTGGGAGATGCCGGGCAACTTCGATACCGGGCGGAACGGCTACGCTGGGCTTGGTTCTTCAGCCCGGACTGCGAGGCTGGAAGACTCCGGGGCAACGAGGCGCGACGACTACGAGGCGGGGCGGCCAAACAAACCGTCAGCCTCGATCCACGGAGGAGCGGGCCGCCAGGGTGGCCCCGGAAAGCCAGACCAGGGCGGGTTCGTCCGCTCGGCCGAGAGCCCCGTCCTTGAGCATCAGGACCCCGTCGGGGACTCGCCAGGCGGCGACACCCTCGCTCACCACTGGCGCCGGGCCCGAGCCGGCCCCTCCGCTGATCTGCCCATCACCCCCGCTCTCGGCCCCCCGATCAGCCTGCGCAGCGACCCCCGCCACCCGGCGCTCGACCCAGGCCCGCAGGCGACCGTGGTAGGCCGGGGGATAGAGGACCTTCGCAGCACTCAGGCGCCCTTGGTCGAAGAACAGGCTGAGTCCTCGCGCCGGATACTGGTTGAAAGAGCCGATCCTGGCCGCGCAGAGCCGGTCGCCGAAGGGGTTGGTCCCGTCCGAGCACTGGAAGTCGATCGCCGGGAAGCTCTCCCGCAGCCGTGCCTCGCTCAGCCGATCGGAGAAGGATTCCAGCGCCGCATCGAAGGAGGGACGGCCGAGGATCCACATCAGTGTCAGGTCGGTGCGCCGCTGACCGTCCTCGGTCAGCATCAGCCAGTAGATGGGGCCCAGCACCGCCGCCAGGGCGAGCAGGGTCTTGTAGAGGCGGGGGATCTTGAAGTCGCGTGCCATCGCCGAATTCTAACCGAATGGGGTCTGCTAGACTCCCGGCCCAAGGCAGGGACCCCGATTACCGACCCCCGGCCAAGCCAAGATGCCAGCCCCCATGTCCAGCCCCCATCGATTGCTACTGGCCTGCGTGCTCCCGTTGCTCCTCTGGGCCCTGCCCGCCCACGCGGACAACAGCGGCACCCGCTCGGCCATGGCCGACGCCATGTCGCGCATGATGGAGGCCATGGGCCTCTTCGGCTCGGGAGCCTCCACGCCGGGCTCCATGTACGGCGGCGGGATACCAAGCCCTTTCGGCATGCCGGGGAGCGGCATGGGTATGCCCGGCTGGCCGGGGAGCAGCATGGGAATGCCCTTCGGAGGCGGCGGCCAGATGTGGGACCAGTTCTCCCGATCCGTCCCCGGCATGTCCCAAATGCCCGAGATGCCCTGGTCCGGGTCGGCCCTCGAGGGGCCCTGGGAGGCCGCGGGAGGCGGTCTGCTGCTGGTCCAGGGCCCCTACTACAGGCTCTATGCCCCCAACGGGGGCTTCGTGGACGGCTCCATCCAGGTCACGGGGGACCGGCTGCGGATGGCGAACAGCCAGGTCGGCTTCGACCTGGCGTTCGAGTACGCCTTGGACCAGGAGGGGCGTCTCGTCATGCGGGACCAGAACGGCCAGATCTATCTCTACCGGCGCCTGGTCCTGAACGGTGGAGGCGGCTGAGGATCGCCACCCTTACCTAGCCCAGGGCCAGGTAAAGGGCCATGCCAAGCAGCAGGACACCGAAGGCACGCCTGAGGCCCTGCACGGGCAGGGCATGGGCGAGACGGGCGCCCCAGGGGGCACTCGGGATGCTCGCCGCCAGGATCAGACCCACCGCCGGCCAATAGACGAAGCCCGTGCTCCAGGGGGGCAGACCCTGCCGCCCCCAGCCCACCAGGACGAACCCGAGTGCGCCGGCCAGGGCGATGGGGAGCCCACAGGCGGCTGAGGTCCCCACCGCCTGGCGCATCCCGAGACCCCGTCCACTCAGGAAGGGGACCGTCAGGATCCCCCCGCCGATCCCTACTAGGGCCGACAGGGCCCCGATCCCGCCTCCCACCGCGGCGAGCCCCAGGCGGCCGGGCATGGGTGCATGGGCCTGTCCCTTTGCTCGGATCAGCATGCGCAGGCCCACCAGGGCCAGGAAGGTGGCGAAGACCCGGGTCAGCCAAACCTCAGGCAAGGACCCGGCCACCAGGGCCCCCGCCCCGGCACCCAGGACGATGCCCGGGGCGAGTCTCAGGGCCAGGTCCCA
>JBGSUY010000095.1:0-3584 GCA_041753195.1 Chromatiaceae bacterium | reverse complement strand
GCAGGGCCGGTACCCGTGTACGCGCGTGAGGCCCTGGCCGACGCCTCGCCAATCACCGGGCCGGCGTTGGTGACCGACGCGGTGGCAACCGTGTGGGTGGCTCCGGGTTGGCAGGCCCAGGTGGATCCCGTCGATAACCTGTGGCTTCGCCGTCGGGTGGCCGCCTAGCGGGGCGCTAGAGCCCTTGGTGACCTTGCTGTATAGTGGTATCGCGTCAATAGGCGCCGGCCCGCACCAACACCACAGAGCGTGCCCCTCCGCTTCCCGCGCCCAGTGCCATCCCGGACACCCCTGCCAGCGGCTCGGGCCGTCCTCCAAATCGCGACCGCGGCGCAGCAGTGTCCCCCTTTTCATCCACGGAGACTTCATGAGCCTTTACGGCATCCTCGATGTCAGCCTCTGGCAAGCGGTGCTGGCCACCCTCGCCCTCACCCACGTCACCATCGCCGCAGTGACCATCTACCTGCATCGGTGCCAGGCCCATCGGGCCCTGGACCTGCACCCGGCCGTTGCCCACTTCTTCCGTTTCTGGCTTTGGCTCACCACCGGGATGGTCACCCGTGAGTGGGTCTCGGTCCATCGCCGCCACCATGCCAAGTGCGAGACCCCCGACGACCCACACAGCCCACAGGTTCTCGGGCTCAGAAAGGTCCTGCTGGAGGGCGCCGAGCTCTACGGGCAAGCCGCCGGCGACCCCGAGACGCTTGCGCGTTACGGTCATGGCACCCCGGACGACTGGTTGGAGCGTCACGTCTACAGTCGCTTCCATTGGCAGGGCGTGGGCCTGCTGCTGATCCTCGACGTGCTTCTGTTCGGGCTCTACGGGCCGGTGATCTGGGCGGTGCAGATGCTGTGGATCCCGTTCTGGGCGGCCGGGGTGATCAACGGGGTCGGCCACTACTGGGGCTACCGCAATTACGAGTCCCCGGATGCATCCACCAACATCGTTCCCTGGGCAATCCTGATCGGCGGCGAGGAGCTGCACAACAACCACCATGCCTTCCCGAGCTCCGCAAAGCTGGCCTCCAAGCCCTGGGAGCTCGACATCGGCTGGATCTACATCCGCATAATGAGTGCCCTGGGACTCGCTCGGGTCAAGAAGGTCGCTCCCGAGCTGCGCGTGGTCCCGGGCAAGCCCCTCGTCGACATGGAGACCCTCCGGGCCGTGGTGGTGAGCCGGATGCATGTCTTTGCCCGTTACACCCAGGAGGTGCTGGCGCCGGTCTCGCGCGACGAACTGTGCAGAGGGTCGGGGCATTGTCGCCGCCTGGTGCGGCGCAGCGCGCGGCTCTTGGCACGCGAGGGCAGGCGCCTCGACGAGGCAGCCCGCCAGCGCTTGGAGCAGCTCCTGGCCGAGAGCCAGACCTTGAGCACCGTCTATCAGTTCCGCGAGCGCTTGCAAGGGATCTGGGAGCAAAAGACCCCCAGCCAGGAGGCCCTGTTGCGCGCCCTCCAGGAGTGGTGCCACCAGGCGGAGGCCACGGGGATCCAGGCGCTGGAGCGATTCGCCCGCAACCTGAAGGGCTTTTCCCTCGAGACGCGCCACGTCTGAACCGCCCCCAACGGATCGTCGATCCCTTGGGCTTGGCCCATGAAAAAGGCCCGCTCAGGCGGGCCTTTTTCATGGGGTCGAAGGGGAATCCGAATGAAACCTGGAGGATGACGAACGGTCAGAGCGGGCAGGGTGCTGATCGGTGATCGCAATGCCCGGGGTTTCCGCCCCGCTGGCGGGTTGCCTCTGTAGAAGCCGGTACCGGGTCGTTTGGATCTACTTGATCTTCCCTTCCTTGTAGAGGACGTGCTGCCGGACGACGGGATCGAACTTCTTGATCTCCATCTTCCCCGGCTGATTGCGCTTGTTCTTGGTGGTCGTGTAGAAGTGACCGGTCCCGGCGCTGGAGTTCAGGCGAATCTTCTCGCGTGCTGCCTTGGCCATAACTGTTTACCTCAGAAATTCTCTCGCGACGTCTGAACGAGGCTCGACACTGGTTTGAGGCGACCCTCAGCCTCTCGGACTGGACGATTGACTCGGTGGGGAGCTAGACCCGCTCGCCGCGGGCCCTCAACTCGCCGAGGACGACGTCGATGCCCTTCTTGTCGATGGTACGCATCCCCCGAGTGGAGAGCCGCAGACGCACCCAGCGCTTCTCGCTCTCCACCCAGTATCGATGGTAATGGAGGTTCGGAAGGAAACGCCGCTTGGTCTTATTGTTGGCGTGGGAGACGTTGTGGCCGGACATGGGCCGCTTTCCGGTAACCTGGCATACCCGAGACATGGCGGAAATCCTTAAAGCAAAGACGCACGGTGATATATGGGGGTGGAGGCCGCGGGCCAAATGTCGCTTCTTAGCCGCGGATGAAAGAAGCGGAAGGCTAGCACGCGGGCGACCAGGTCGCAACACTCAAGCGACTGAAATCAAACCGCCACCGACTCAAGTCCGGCTCACGTCCGGCTCACGTCCGGCTCACATCAGGCCCCGCTCCGCGAGCGAGGTCCCCCGGCCCTCGCCGATGATCAGGTGGTCGAGTACCCGCACCTCGACAAGGGCCAGGGCCTCCTTGAGGCGTTGCGTGATGCGCAGGTCCGCTTGACTTGGCTCCGCCACCCCGGAGGGGTGATTGTGGGCGAAGATCACCGCCGCGGCGTTGGTCTCGATCACCTTGCGGACCACCTCCCGGGGATGGACGCTAGCCCCGTCAATGGTGCCACGGAATAGCTCCTCGACACGGATCACCCGGTGCCGATTGTCGAGAAAGAGGCAAACGAAGGCCTCGTAGGGGAGGCTGTAGAGCTTGAGCTTGAGGTAGTCCCGGGTGGCCTCCGGGCTGTTGAGCACGTCGGCCTCCGCGAGACGGGTGTGGAGGTAGCGCCGGCTGAGCTCCAGCGCCGCCTTGAGCTGGGCGTACTTGGCGCGTCCCAGGCCCTTGGCCTCACAGAAACGCCGCTCATCCGCGCCCATGAGACCCGCGAGACCCTCGAAGGTGGCGAGCAGCTCCCGCGCCAGGTCCACCGCGCTCTTTCCGGGGACGCCGGTGCGCAGAAAGATTGCCAGCAGCTCCGAATCGCTCAGGGCGTCCGCCCCCCGGTCCAACAACTTCTCCCGAGGGCGATCCCCTTCGGGCCAGTCGGTAATCGCCATCCCCCCTCCCGGCCTGCCGTTGTGAATTTTCCGCTCGTCCTTCGGGGCCTGCCGCTCCCTATCGCCCTCCGGGGCACCGTCATGGCGGCATCTTCGGCCTCTCCCGCGCCGCCGCAGCGGATCAGTTACACTTCGCCGCAATTTCAGTCAAGGGCGGCCCAATCCTTCATGAATGCGAGCCCAGGGCTGCGGGTGCTGCTCGCCGTCGGCGGGGGAATCGCCGCGTACAAAGCGGCCGAGCTCGTGCGGCAGCTGCGGGAGAGGGGCTGCGAGGTGCGGGTGGTCATGACCCGGGCGGCCTCGGCCTTCGTGTCCCCCCTGACCTTCCAGGCCCTCTCGGGTCACCCGGCGCGGTTCGACCTGCTGGACCCCGGTGCGGAGGCCGGAATGGATCACATCGAGCTCGCCCGTTGGGCCCAGCGCCTGGTGGTCGCGCCGGCGACG
>JBGSUY010000094.1:0-11507 GCA_041753195.1 Chromatiaceae bacterium | reverse complement strand
TCCCGACCCACACCGCCTGGGAGTTCGTGCTGATCGCGGAGGTCACGGCGGCCCTCATCGGGCTCGCCGCCGGTGTCATCCCGGCGCTGCAGGCCGCCGCCCTGGACCCCGTGACCGCCCTCCACGACGAATAGCGCCCCGAAGGCTAGCTTGGCCTTTAGGTCGGACTTCAGTCCGACAGCGACGTCTCGGGCCGATTCCAGAGTTGTGGTCGGGCTGAAGCCCGACCCACAGGACCGAAAATACCCGCCCGCGGGCTCACGTCTTGAGCCACCCCCCGGCGCATCCTCTGGCCACCATCCCCAACCAGCCCCGGAGGCGCCCGTGGATGCCCTCACCCAGCTCCTCGTGATCCTGTCCGTCCTGTCCGGTCTCTTTCTGACGCTCACGCTACTTTGCACCCTGCTCGAGCGGCTGCCGGCCTACGCGGTCACGCGGCCCAGGCGCGGCCGTACCCAGAGGACCCACCGGCGGGTGCGCACCACCCGGCCGCGTCGGCGGCGGGAGGTCCCGGATGACCTGGCCGCCTCCACTGGGCCCATCGCCGGTTAATGTGGCCGGCCGTGCCACCGCACATTCATAGGCCAGGGATGCCCCGCGGGGCGTGGATCTACAATACGGCTCGAGCGGCTTAAGAGGGCGAGTGGGTGACCCCCGATATCGCCTTCTGAGTTGCGAACCGAGTACAGCCTAGGTTCGGGCTAGACGGACCTTGATCGGTAAGTGTTGGGGGCCCGCAAGGGTTCGTTTCTGGTGCGATTACCTGTGTTTCAGGAGCTCGTTGAGCGTCAGGCCAACATCTGCCGCAATTTTGCGGAGCAGTGTCGGCGATATATCGCGTCCCTTGTGAAAGGGGACCGTCGTCGTCCGCCCGTCGGCATGTCGAAACTGCTTGTGGGAGCCCCGTTGCCTGACCTCGGAGAAACCTAAGGCAGCTAGTATCCTCACGACCTCTTGAGGCTTCAGTGTAGGGGCTGGCTCCATGGTCAGGCGACGACGATCTGCTGGGTACCGACGAACTCTGCCTCGGCCTCGGTCGACGTGTCTTCAAGCAGCATCGCGATGACTTCTTGAAGGTTGTCTCGCAGTTCGTCCAGGGATGCTCCTTGGGAGTGTGCCCCCGGAAAACCAGGAACATAGCCCACGTAAAGCCCCGTTTCTGCGTCTCGCTCGACGACTGCGGTGAAGGTCTTGTTCATTAGGGAGTCTGGGGATTCGGCCTGCTGCCTCGGGTCAAGTAGGTCAACCAAGGGGTGACTTGCCGGCAACTTACGGGGAGGTGCGGAGCTGCCATCAGCTTAGGGCCAACGCATCGCCCGCTTAAGTATCGGAATTCTTAGGCGGGATGATCCGCGATCTTGCCCACCGCGTAAACGCTCGTGATCTTCATCGATGCCCCGTGACCGTCGGTCGACCATGAGATGGTCCTGGTCCTGGTCCTGGTCCTGGTCCTGGTCCTGGTCCTGGTCCTGGTCCTGATCTTCGCGGTCGAGCGCCGCGTTGGTGCGCGTGACCCAGGTCCAGGCCAGGACGGCGCGGCGGATGCTAAGTTAGGCGGGCATCCCAACCGGACTGGAGCGCCCGATGGTCCTCACCGCCTTCCTGCTCGGCCTGCTCGCCTACTGCATCTACCGCGTCGTCATCCGTGCCTTCTACACCGTCAAGCCCAACGAGCGGGCGGTCCTCACGGCCTTCGGGCGTGCCAAGCGGTTGGGGGATCAACTGGTGGCGGACCTCCTGATGAACGAGGAGGAGCAGGCTCGCTATCGTTTCCCGCGGCTGCAAGTGGTTGGCCCGGGAGGGCCCTACTTCAAATGGCCCTGGGAGGAGGTCCATAAGGTGGACGTGGCCACCCAGGCGCTCGATCTCACCTGGGACCCCACCAAGCGCCAGGACACCATCGAGGCGGTCACCAAGGACAACCTCACCACCGGGGTCAACGGGCAGATCCGCTTCCGGGTCTCGGAGAACAACCTCTACGCCTACTGCTTCGGGGTGGCCGACCCGATGCAGCACGTGATGGGCTATTTCATCTCGGTCCTAAGGGAGCGCATCGCCAACTTCTCGGACCCCAGGGGGCAAAGGCTGCTGGGCGAGGCGGAGGAGGGGGAGGGCAGCACGGCGGTGGACCTCTCCGAGGGGGTCTCCATCAATGACCTGCGCAAGAACCTCCCGCTCCTGAACGACTACATGGAGCAGCAGTGCCGCACCACCGGCAGCCGCTATGGGATCGAGCTGGAGGCCGCCCTGATCACCCAGATCGACCCGCCCCAGGAGGTTGACCGTGCCCTGTCCGCCATCAACAGCACCCGCAATCAGGTGGCGGCGGACATCAGCACTGCCCGGGCGGACGCGGAGCAGCAGATCACGCTCAGCAAGCGGGCGGTGGACATCGCCACCAACAACGCCCAAGCGGAGGTGGCGCCGCTCAAGGAGCTGGCGCAGACCCTGGCCCAGGTTAAGGCCGGGGGCGGCAGCGGGGCCTTGAGGGCCTATGTGCGCAACATGCGCATCCCGCTCCTGCGCAACGCCCGCCGCATCGTCCAGACCACCGGCACCAGTTCTTAACGGAGGGCGACTATGTACATCGACGATCCCGCCGCCCCCCTCATCGCCCTGGTCGCCGGCCTGCTCTTCATCCCCGTGCTGCTCGGCATCGCGAGCCGCCTGGGTCTCTACACCGTCGTTAAGGAGTGCGAGGCCCAGGTCTACACCCTGTTCGGCAAGGTGCTGGGCACCATCGATGAGGCCGGATTGCGCTTCCCCATCGCCCAATTCGGGCTGAAGGCCCTCCTGGTCCCCTGGTTCGGAAAACGCCAGTTGGTCGCCACGGCGCTGCGCCAATATTACCTGCGGGACCTGATGGTGAACTCCGAGGAGGGCACCCCCATGGGGGTCGGCATCTGGTACGAGATGCGGGTGAGCGACCCGGTGGCTTACCTGTTCCGCAACGCGAATCCGGAGGGGTCCCTCCAGGCCAACGTGGCCAGCTCCACCATCTCCACCTTGAGCAACCTGGAGATGGACAAGATGCTCGAGGACCGCCACCAATTGAGCCATCAGGTGCGGGCCACGGTCTCGCCCCTCTCGGAGAAGTGGGGCTACCAGCTCGGCTCCGTCTACATCCGCAAGGTGGCCTTCACGGACCGCCAGATGGTGGACAACATCACCGAGAAGGTGGTGAAGCGCCTGGTCCAGGTCACCAGTGCCATGAAGCAGGACGGGGAGAACCGGGTGGGTCTCATCAAGAGCCAGACCGCCTATAAGGTCTCCCAGAAGATGGCGGAAGCGGCCGCCGCTCGCCCTGAGGTGGTGGGCGACGCCCTCAACGCCATCTCCCAACAGGACCCGGAGGTCCTGAACGCGGTGCTGGACGTCATGGAGGCGGACCAGCTCATCGCCTCGGGGGCCGAGGTGGACGTGCTGCCGCCGGGAGTGCAGGTGCTGGTTCAACTTGGAGGCGGCGCGGAAGCGGCCCCGCAGGCGAAGCCAACGGCGCGCTTGATGCCGGACCTCGATCTCAGGGGCATGGGGCCGGCAAGGTTTGGGTGAAGGTTCCCAACGGAGCCAAGGCAACCATGCCACGGTGATTGACGCGCTGCCAGAAGGCCCCATCGGAACCTTCTGTGTTAGCCTTCATGCAGGCTTCCGTCGTGACCTCGTGCGTCTATTGTCGCCCTGGGTGCGGGATTAGTTCAGAGGTGAAGAATGCAGTTCACAGTCGAAACTGAGCAGGAAGTCGATGGGCGATGGATCGCTGAAGTCGCTGAGATTCCAGGCGCCATGAAGTACGGGAAGAGCAAGGCCGAGGCCATTGCCCTCGCCGAGGCCCTTGCCCTCCGCGTCATCGCCGAACGGCTAGAAAGCGGGGAGCAAGTGGCGGAGCCAATTCACATCAGGTTTGCGGCTGCATGACGCATTGGCCCAGCGCCAAGGCGAAGCGTGTTTTGGCGGCGCTGCTCAGAAAGGGCTGGGAGATCAAGCGGTCATCGGGGTCTCATCGCACTCTGAGCAAGCTTGGCCAACCCGACTTTGTATTTGCATTCCATGATGCGGAAGAAATTGGCCCCAGGATGCTGGCGCGGATCTCGAAGCGCACAGGGCTGCAGCCTGAGGACTTGTGACCTTTGGTCAGGAGGTATCGCCCTTGGTTCGCCGTCGGGCGACCTTCGGGGGGCTTGGGTTGAAGGGGAATACCCCAGGGAATTGGTGGCTCCGGCGGTGGTCGTGACCGCCTATCGCCCCGCTCCCGTCCGATGGGATGAAACATTCAGGAAGCGGCGAGGCAAGCAATGAGCAGTCGTCAACGAATCAAGTATGTTCACGAAGGCCAGTACCTTGCCGAGGTCGATGTCGACCTGATCGAGGATGAGACGGATTGGTCGCCCTATCTGTCCGTTTCCGACGCCTGCAAGCTCGACGACGTGCGCGAGGCGCTCCGCCGTGGGGATATCGCCGGCGCGGCCAAGCTCGCGCGGGTGTTTGCGCTCCAGCCAGTTGCGGGTTCACGGTAGACTATGATCACTAAGGTGCGGCAAAAGAAATGGACCCAGGGCATAAATCTATCGGTACTAGAGCTGTCGTCCCTGGACCCTTTTCCCGCTCTTTTCCCGTCCTTTGCGCTTATCCCGAATGGTTCGATATCGGCGAGGTTTAACGTGGTCTGTCCCCCGATTCGGGGGGAATCGTTGTCCGTCCCCGATTAGCCCCCGCGACCTCCTCCTCCCCAAGCTAATGTCTGTCGAGATCCGCCTGAAGCACGCAGAGAAGGTCGTCGAGGAATTGGTATGACTCAAACAATCCAAAGCCAGGATGTCTCCGTCGGCAAGGTCTTCGGAGACTTCTATGCGGTGCCGGATTACCAACGTGAATACGTCTGGGAGGCCGAGCAGGTCGAGCAGTTGTTGACCGACATCCGATCGGAGATGGGAGAAGGAATATCTGCAGGAGCCCCGGAGTACTTCATCGGGAGCGTCGTTGTCTGCCCGGGTAGCGATGGTCTCTACGACCTGATCGACGGGCAACAACGGATGACGACGTTGTTCCTCACCCTCTGCGCCATCCGCGACCACCTGACCGAGATCGGTGCGACGCCACCTGGGGCTCTGCGACCCCAGATTGAGGCGATCGCTACCGACGAGTCCGGCAGGGACCACTCCCGGTTTCGGCTCGACCTTCAATACGAGGATAGCGGGGACGCCCTGGTTCGAATTGCCAAAGGCGAAGTAGGCTGGGAGCCAGAGCGGCCGACTCGCTCGATTAGGAACATCCTCAACGCTTACGCCGAGGTCCGTGATTTCCTGCGCAGCGAGCTTGGTGCAGATGCCGATGCGACCCGCGCGTTCTACGGCTATCTGACAAACCGGGTGAAGCTGATCCGGATCGAGACAGAGGACGTCGCAAAGGCGCTAAAGGTGTTCGAGACCATCAATGACAGAGGTGTCGGTCTCGATTCGATGGACCTTCTCAAGAACCTGCTATTCATGAAGGCCGCCAGGACTCAATTCGAGGCTTTAAAGCAGGTCTGGAAGCAACTCCAGGATACGATCTTCAGCGCACGCGAGAAGCCCCTGCGATTTCTGCGTTACTACATCCTCGCCAACCATAATGTAGAGCTTTTGCGCGAGGACGAGATCTATGGCTGGTTCGTAAGAAATGAGCCTGCCTGTGGCTATGCGGCGAACCCCTTGCGGTTCGCCAAGGAGCTGCTCGAGGCGGCGGACGCCTACCAACACTTTTTGCAGGGAGAGGACCGACGTGGTAGGCCGAACCGCTACCTGCGAAACATCTCAGCGCTGGGTGGTCAGGCTGCGCGTCAGCACCTCGTTCTACTGCTCGCTGGCAGACACCTTGACGCCAATCTATTCGATATTCTCTGCCGAGAGGTTGAGAACCTGTTCTTCTGCTATGTCATCACCCGCGAGCACACCCGGAATTTCGAGCGAGCCTTTGCCGTGTGGGCCGACTCACTGAGGCAGGTGCGAACGCAAGCCGACCTCGAACGCTTCGTCGATGAGCGGTTTCGTAAGGCAAAGCGGGATTTGTCGCTCCGTTTTCACGATGCATTTCGGAGATTGTCCGCGAACTCGATCCAGAAATATCGCCTGCGTTACGTCATCGGGAAGTTCACCCAATTCGTTGACATGAAGGGTTTCGGGGAAACCGACGCCACGATTTGGCTGGCGCGCTATCTGGAGGGCGGTAACGACATCGAGCACATTTTTCCTGCGAATCCCAGCCAGGAAGCCTTAATGGAATTCGGTGAAGCGGATCTCTATGAGCTTACACCGCTACTCGGCAACCTCGTTCTGGCCGAGGCGGCGATCAACCGATCCTTGGGTAACCGCCCCTACTCGGAAAAGCGCCCTGTTTACGCGCAATCCCAGTATCTGCTCACCAGATCTCTGGCGAAACGTGTGACAATCGGGGCGGCTACACGGATCGATCGTGCCGTGGCGGAACTTGAACCCTTCGCGGCCTGGGATGCGGATGCCGTGCAGCGATGCCAAGAGCAGCTTGCCGACCTGGCTCGGGATGTGTGGGATGTGCCGCGTGGTTGAGCGGCTAGAGGGATGCAATTGATGCAATTCCGGGGACAGTTTACTCAACTCCGGCGTTCTCCCGAATGAGCGAAAAGGGGCCAAGATCAATTCGCTAACTCAGGCGCATAACTCAGTGGTAAGCTTCCAGTCCGAGTTATTGATCCTGAAAAGAATCTAGTCGACCCGGTCCGCGGGCCTTTTCAGGTAGGAACAGACCTGAGCCGGAGACCCGGCGGGAGTCGACGATGAAGCTGGAGTCCCGGGGCAGTTTACGTAATTCGGTCGAATGGACGTTGAGTGCGGGGGGGCAGCATACTCAGTTCCACAGACGCCCCGAGCAATGTGTGGACGGCTGGAGATCCGCAAAAATGAGTTTCCTAGCGATTGAAAAAGAGGCGTTGGAACTGCCCATCCAAGAACGGGCTAAGCTTGCGCAGCGCCTGCTGGAGAGCCTTGATGAGGTTTCCGCGGTAGAGGCGGAGCAGCTCTGGCTGGATATGGCAGCTCGTCGCGCTGAGGAAATAGATCAGGGCATAGTGCAACTGGTTTCGGCCGAGGAGCTTGAAAGCCAGGTGCAGGCACTGCTCAAGTGAGCTATGTGCGTGTTCCAGGGACAGACCACGGTTTCTTAGGAACAACAACAAGGTTGCTCGGTGGTCGCTGACAAGGGGAATGGCGGGGCCGAGGAGAATCGGGTTACCCACCGGGAACGTAATCGCGGGAGTAACGGTGACAGTATAATTATTCAGACAGCGTCCAACTCGGATCGTATTAAGCTTACTGTCACCATCATTCCCGCACCGTAATTACCGTCACCATAATTCCCACCAGAATTCCACCACATTTCCACCACAATGCGAGCCCCCGGTCATTGTTGGAGACAGCCAATCAGCATGAGTAACGCAGAAAGACGAAGGCACCTCCGGTATAAGGATCCGGATAGCGCGACCTTGCTTTTCCTGATCAGGGATGGGGAATCCGAAAGGCCGCTGACGGGTCTGACGCTCAACGAAAGCTACGCGGGCTTGGCCTGCGTTTATGTGGGGCCGGCGCTCGAGGTGGGCCGTGAGATCCTTTGGCAGGAGACCGGGGAGATCAGCACGCCGTGCAAGGTGATGCGCTGCCAGGAATTGCATACGGGTGTTCATCTGCTCGGCCTGCAGATCGTCGGCTGAACCGCGCGATCTTTGGGCCGCGGTCGGAGGCCATTCCTTCGGCCGGTGCATCCCTGAATACCGGGACGCCCGAATTGCCCGGAATCCGGGCGGGTACGGATTGCCCTGAACTTAACGGAGGTAGGGGATCGACAGGATCAACGCTGTCGCGATCAATCCTCCGATCAGGGCGCTCAGGATGACCGCCAGCCAACCGAATCGTCGGCTGGCGGCGTCCGTCCGGCGATTCTCTTCCATCTCCTGCGCGATCTCGCCGCGCAGGCGTTGCATGTTGGGCGCCAGACGCGCCCGCACCCGCTGCTCGACGAGTTGATTCATCTCGCCCTGGCGCAGCGCCGATTCTCTCTGGGTCTTGTCGGACTGGAGGCGCAGGTCTGAGACCTCCTTGGATAGCCTGCTCACCAGCTCGGCGATCCGGGCCACCTCGGCACCGGTCTCCGGTTGTCCCGTCGTCTTCTGCGGAGTCTCGATCAGGGCGGACACCCGGCGGGCCTGCTGCAAGGCCATCTCGGAACGGTGCAGTGCCTCGTCGGCACGCTGCATGCAGCGCTCGACTCTGGCATTGATCTCCTGGGACCTGATCGGCCGCTCACCCGCGGCAGCGGGGACGGAGCGAAGGGCCGGGGTAGGGGACGACGTCTTGCCGGCCGCCAGGGTGTCCGCGAGCCGCATCAGGGTCTCGATATCGTGGTTCCCTGCAAGCGAGCGCCGGCGCTTGAAGGCATCCACCATCTTCGGGATCTGGGCCCGGACGGCCGCGACGACCTTCACCATGGGCTCAGAAACCTGGACAGTCCCCCCGAGCGCCTGATTCAGCATGCGCTCGACCTTCCAGGCCACCTCGGACAGGTCCAGCGCCTTGACCATGCGACCGCTTCCCTTGAGGGTATGGAAGCTACGGCGGATCTCCGTTAGCGATTGCTGATCCTGTGGGCGGGCCGTCCAGGTCTTCAGGTGGGTGTCGATGTTCTGGAGGAGCTCGCCCACCTCCTCGAGGAAGACGTCGGCCAACTCCTCGTCACAGGTGGGGATATGCCAGCGTTCTTGGGTCATCGGGAGGGACTGATGAAAAGGGGTGGTGTGGTCGTCGCTCGGGGCGGCAGCTTTGGTACGGTCCTTAGGAACGGTGCAATAACAAGGTGAACAGGCCGACTACCCACGTAGGCTGGGGTGAGCTTGCGAACCCCAGCATTCCTGAGGCGGACCGCGCTGGGGTTCGTTCCTCACCCCAGCCTACATGAGCCAATAGTTTGTGACCCGCTCCTTAGAGTCTAGGGGCGTGGTTACGTAGACACTCTGCGCCTAGTCCTAGTAGCCCTCCGGGACGCAATTCGCAGAGTTGAATTCTCAGTCCAGGATAACGGGCTCGTGAGTTGGATCGACCGTGGTGACGGTATCAGCGAAGGCCGCTGGCCAGCAACCGCGACAGGCGGTTTCGATTGGGCGGAGGTCGGCGCCTTCCGTCGGGACTGGTTGGACTCTGATTGGGGCCCTTAGCGGGCACCGTGGGGGTGACCGGGTCTTGGGAGGCGCGGAATCAATCCGCATTACCGTACCGCGTGGAAGGTCGCGCCTTTCTGGTCGAGTTCCAAGGGGCGGATGCGTTGGTCTGAGCCGCCGGCAATCACAGGGCCAGCTCGATCCCCGACACCAGGAGCCCCGGCAGGAGGTAGCTGTCGGTGCCGCGGCCCTCGTAGGTCTGGGGGGAGAGGATCAGGTCGCGCTCGGCGGTGAGGCCATCGAGGCGGTCGCCGAGGAGGTGGTAGAGGCTGTCGTCGAAGCGCATCACGTTGACCGGGGCGACGATCGCGCCCTTCTCCACCCAGTAGGTGCCAAAGCGGGTCATGCCGGTGACGCGGCAGTCGTTGGGGTCGGACCAGTTGCAGTACCAGAGGTTGCCCACGTAAAGCCCGGTGCCGAGGCGAGCCAGGACCTCGGACTCCGGGATGTCCCCTCCATCCAGCGTGACCGACTCGGGGGAGCCCCCGGCGGCGTTGACCGGCTCCCCGTACTCCTTGGCGTCCCGGGCGTCCACCAGGCACTGCGCGTAGCGGCCCCCTTCGATCAATGCGACGGTCGCGGGCTTCTCGAACCCCTCCGGCGTGAAGCGAGGCTTGAGGCCACGCCGATGCTCTTCGTGGATGCTCACCCGCGGGTCCAGGAAGCGCTCGCCGCGCACCAGCTTGAGCAGGGGGGTCTGGCGGGTGCGGTGGCTCTTGAGATCGAATCCGCCCCAAGCGAGCATGTCCATCAGGTCCGTGACTGCCGCCGGGGCCAGATAGGCCCGGTAACGCCCGGGTTGGAGGGTGCGCGCCGGGCGCGCCATGACCTCAAGCCCCTGGCGTTGGGCCTCGACCTTGGCGGCCAGCGCCTGGCGATCCCAGTCGAGCCCCGCGTAGCTGGCCTTCACGGCCCGGTCGCCGGAGAGATAGGCGCTCCAGTCCAGATTGAAGCTCTGGGACTGATGCCAGTGGCGGTGTCCGATGGAGCTCAACAGCCCCTCGACGATCTCACCCGAGGCCCAGATCCCCACCAGGTCCAGACCCTCCGCCAGCTCGATCAGCCCCGCCACCGCCTCCCGGGGGTTGGGAGACTGATCTCCCACCCGGGTCTCGCTGGTCCAGGGGTCTATGGATAGATTGAGGTAGGGGTCCTCCGGGACGTGGGGGAGGCGCTCCCGCAGGCGCCCCAGCAGGTCCCGGGCCCGGGCGAGGTCCTGCCCCGGATCACCCGTTAGGTCGCAGTTTGCCTCCGCCTGGCGGGCCCCCGCGACCAGGGTGAGGCCCAGGGCGGCGCTCCGTACCGCCCCGGCCTGGCGGATGCGGTTGTGGTTGAGGCGCACGAAGTCGGACGTCTCGGCGGAGAGGGAGCAGAAGAGCTGCTCTTGCCCCGCGAGGCCCCCGCTCAGACGGTCGGCGAGGTCGAAGAAGGTATCCGGCGTCATTCCCCACCCCCGAAAACTGCCACGTCCCGGAACAGGCAGGGGGGCGCCGCATGTCCCACGTAGACCGCCTGGTTCGGCTCCCCCTTGCCGCAGTTCTGCACCCCGCGGACCTCCAGGGACTCCGCGCCCCCCACGCCGTCAAGGTTGCGCCAGAACTCTGCCGAGATGCCCCGGTAGCCCGGGTTGCGCACCAGGCCCTTGAGCTCACCGTCCTCGATCAGTCGGCCCAGCTCGCAGCCGAACTGGAACTTGTTGCGGCTGTCGTCGATGGACCAGGAACGGTTGGTGTCCATGAGCACACCCCGTTCCACCCGGGCGATCAAGTCGGTCAGGGACTCGGCGTTGGGACCGGGCTCCAGGTTGATGTTGGACATGCGATCGATGGGTGGTCGGTCCCAGCCGCAGGCCCGGGCGTTGGCGGTGCCCGGGAGCCCCGAGCGTGCCTGGGACAGGCGGCCACCCAGGGGGCGCTCCAGGATGCCGGCACGAATCAGGTACTCCCGCTCGGTGGGGGTGCCCTCGTCGTCCGCCACCCCGGAGACCAGCTCACCGGGGACGCCGGGATCGAAGGTGACATTGAGGAGCGGCGAGCCGTAGCGGTAGATACCGAACATCTCGGGGGTGACGAAGCTGGTGCCTGCGTAATTGCGCTCGTCGCCCAGGATGCGGTCCAGCTCCAGGGGGTGGCCGATGCTCTCGTGGATCTGCAGCACCATCTGGCTCGGCAGCAGGATCAGGTCCATGCGCCCCTCGGGACACTCCGGGGCCCCGAGGAGCGCGATGGCCTCGTCCGCGACCCGGGGGGCGGCGGCGAGGAGGTCCGCGGCATCGATGCGCTCCAGCCCG
>JBGSUY010000093.1:0-1940 GCA_041753195.1 Chromatiaceae bacterium | reverse complement strand
GCGGCGACCGCCTCGGCGTCGCGCCGGGCGTAGGCGAGTCGGTGCCAGCCCCCGCCGCGGTAGTCGTCGATGCCCACGACTACCGCATAGCTGTAGCCGTAATAGGGGTTTGCCGTCACGGGCCCGGCCAGCAGCAGGCCGAGCCATGCGACCGTGGATAGCGTCAGTGGGAGAAGCCGCATCATCTCTCGCCCTCCGTGCCTCCTGGCGCGGCACGACACGGTGCCCAGGTTCGCCTGTTGACTTGCTCTGGGCCATGGACCACCTGGGGTCCCGACATGGTCCTCGCCCCGCAGGGGGACCTGTGCCGGACGCATGCTTAAGGCGATACCCATCTCCGGGTCCTGCACTCAGCCGCGCGCTTCGGTGGCCTGAGTCTACCCTATGCGGAACGGGAGAGTCAGGCCCAGAGGCGCCGGTGCAAGGGCACGGGGGCCTCCGGGTGCAGGGTCTGGTCGAAGGCAGGCGTGCTGTCTCGCGGTCAGTCGGAACTCGGCCGTGAGGCCCCGCAGATCCCAAGCCCCCGCTCCAACACCGCCCGCGCCTCCTCGGAGCCTGCCCCGAGCAAATGGGACCCCTTTCCGCACGATTCGGCCAGGCCCGCCCGCAGCCGGCGTTGCTCGGGTCTCCGGCGGTCAGGGCTTCGGTGATGGTGAGGCTGTCCCGGTACGCCTGGAGCGCGCCCACCCACCACGGATTGGAGCTGCGCTAAACTCCTCCCCCATCACCGAGGGCGCCAGGGGATGGGTCGGCACTCTCGGGTCGGGTTTCATCTCACGCTACTGACCGTACAGGGACACGGTGGCGAACGACACACGCTCGGTCCAGATCGGCTATGACGCCGTCGGCAGCACCATCATCACCGGTGACGGCAACGTCGTCGTCTTCGAAGCGCGGCAGCAGCAATCTGAGCTTCTAGCGCGTCGTCTGCCCGACTGGACACGCCTGAGGGGTGCCGGGGCCCCGGCCCGATGGAAGGACGCCATCTGCCTGCTCACCAGCACCGACCCCGCCAACCGGGACTTCGCGACCGGGTTCGTCTTCCATCGTGACGGCACCGGTCGATCCTTCATGCTCACCTGTCTCCACGTGGTGGAGGCCCTGGAGAAGGTGCCCCGAGGGGGCCAGGGCGAGCCGCCCGGATTGCTCGCCAACGGCCTCGTCGCCGAGGTGTGGGTCCGCGGCGATGCGCTGCTGGACCTCGCCGTGCTCGCCGTGGATGGGCTGGATGTGCCGCCCCTGAGTCTCGGCGACCCGATCGAGCCCGGCTGCGAGGTCGAGACCGCGGGCTACACCGACTACGACCCGGCCGAGCAGACCGTCGTCTCCCGACCCCTTGTCGGCCAGGTTCGGGCCAACAAAGAGGTCAGGTCGCTGCGGCGCCCAGGCCGCGTCGGTGCCGGTTCCCTGGACATCGAGGTCGACGCCGAGCTGTTCCGAGAGCTGTATGACGGCTACAGCGGGTCGCCGGTGATGGACCCCGGCACCGGCAAGGTCGTGGGGATCATGAACCTCAAGTGGCGGGGGGTGAAGGGGCATGCGATTTGTGTCGGGAGCTGCCGGCTGCTCTTCGAGAAACCGGATGCGCGGCAGATCCCGGATTACGAGCGCCACCGCGAGATGCGCCGACTCTCCAGTGCCGCGGGGCCCCGACCGACCGGCTCCGCTGGCGCTGCCGAGGGTGCCCTCGACTGGGTGGCCAGCACCTTGGATCATGCCGATCCGATCGACTGCATCGCGCGTCGTGTCGGCGCAAGCCTTGGCCAGGCCAAGCCTGGACTCTGGTTCTATGCGGTCCAGGCCGGCCGCTCCGACTGCCCTCGCGCCTTGGCCGAGCACCTGGCCGTGCAGTTCGGGGGCCTCTCCTCCCGGGCACCCTGGCCGGGCCACCTGATCACGCACCTGGGCCGCCCGATGCCCTTCGACGGGGCCGGGCTCTG
>JBGSUY010000092.1:0-1615 GCA_041753195.1 Chromatiaceae bacterium | reverse complement strand
GCCGAGAGCCAGTGCCGCAGGGCGCCGCGGCGGTGGGGCGGGGTGTGGGTTGGAGCATCCAGCCGTCCCTGGATGTCGCCCAGGTACAGCCGGCGATCCCGCTCGTTGAGTCGCTCGCGTGCAGCCTGCCCCTCCCGCAGGGACTGGTCGTCCAGATCCAGGTAATGGTCCAGGTCGATGAGATCGGCTAGGGTCCAGCGCCGGGCGTGCGGCTCCGGGACAGGGGGGGGATTTAGTTCCATTCGGCTAGGGCATGCAATGGGTACAAAATTGAGTCAGCACTGCCTGGCACCTTCGATCAACCTCAAAAGGGCACGGCCCTCGTCGGTTTCCGGTTCCAGGGTCAGATGGCGTCCCTGGGCCTGGTAGTGGATGCGAATGGTCAGGTCCGCAGGCGGCAGTGCGCCCGCCCCCCGTCCCGGCCACTCCACCAGGAACAAAGCGTCCTCGCCGCTGAGATCCCGCAGGCCCAGGTACTCCAGCTCCTCCGGGTCGGAGAGCCGATAGAGGTCCAGGTGGTAAACCCGGGCGGCGGGGAGCTCATAGGGCTCGATCAGGGTGTAGGTGGGGCTTCGGACCGGACCGCCGTGACCCAGGCCCCGCAGGATGCCGCGCACCAGGGTGGTCTTGCCGGTGCCCAGGTCCCCCTCCAGATAGACCACCAGTCGCCTGGGGAGCAGGCGCCCGAGACGCTCGCCGAAGGCGAGCTGGGCGTCGGGGTCCGGGAGCTCGAGCTCCACTGATTGGGTCAACCTGGATTTGGGCATTGTCCGCTGAGAGCGAGAATCTGTCCTGAGTTGACGCGCTGAGGGGTTGGCCAGTGCAGCGATCCATTGGATCTGGCGATTACCCCGCCTCGGTCATGGTGTCGGCGCGCCCCCGGAAGATGATCGTCGCAGCCGTCACCCCCACCCACCGCCACGGCCCTCCCCCGCAAGCGGGGAGGGAGAGGAGAGGCCGTTGGCGACCGGCCGCAGGCTTGCCAGGATGTCGCCGGCGAGCATCCCCTTCTCCCCCGAGCCGGCCGCCCGATCCCCCGCCGCGGCATGGAGGCAGACCCCGACACAGGCGGCCTCCTCGTCGTCGAAACCTTGAGCCCGCAGGGCGGCGATGACCCCGGTGAGCACATCGCCAGACCCGGCGGTGGCCATTCCGGGGTTGCCGTCGCTGCACACCGCGGGCGGGCGATGGGAGGGCCCCTCGACCAAGGTGCCCGCCCCCTTGAGCACGATCACCCCACCGAGACTCCCCTGGAGTCGCCGCGCCGCATCGAAGCGGTCCCGCTGGACGTCAAGGGTGGTGCACCCGAGCAGGCGTGCCGCTTCACCCGGGTGGGGGGTCAGGACCCAGTCGTCCCGATGGAGCGGGGCATCCACGAGCAGATTCAGGGCGTCAGCATCGACCACCAGCGGCTTCTCCAGCCCCCGCACCCGCTCCCAGAGCGCGAGCGCCCAGGGTCCTCGGCCCAGTCCAGGCCCGATGACCACCACGTGGACCCGCTCGATCAGGGGGTCCAGGGCGCGCGCCTCCAAAATTCCCGTGACCATGAGCTCGGGACGGGTGAGATTGAGCAGGGCGGCATGGTCCGGGTGGGTGGCGATGGTCACCAGCCCGG
>JBGSUY010000091.1:0-2452 GCA_041753195.1 Chromatiaceae bacterium | reverse complement strand
ATGCCCGCCCGCCAGCGCCTCACCCTCCTGTGCGCCCAGTTGGTGAACCAGTGCTTTCTCCGTCAGTCGGCCTACTCGGAGATCGACCGCTATGCGAGTCCCGCTCGGCAGGCGGTGATGATGCGGCTGATCGGCAGCTTCGTCGAGGGTGCCGAGCGCCTGCTCGAGGCCGGTGTGCCGCCGGAGGCCATCGCGGAAGAGCCCATCTTCCGCGCCCTGATGCGCATGGGAGAGGAGATCCCGGAGGGCAACTGGGAGCGCTTCTCCACCCTGGACAAGGACCTGACCGCCACCTTGCGGCGCCTTGTCAGTGCCCAGCGCGAGGCGGCCGAGGGGTAAGCATATTTGTCCGCGAATGAACGCAAATAAACGCGAATCTTCCTCTGTTGATCTATCCGGCAGGAAGGCTGGACCCTGGACCGGCAACCCATGGGCAAGCCCCTCGGTCCTGCTGCTGGGCGCGAGAGCAGCGCATCCAATCTCCCATTCGCGTTCATTGGCGTTCATTCGCGACCTTTCTTCCTCCTCCTATCCCCCTTCCCCTTCCGCCCCACTCCCACGGAGCGTCCCAGATGTACGCCAGATTAATTGGTGAGGAGATCGCCCTGCGGGCCGAGGGGCCCCTGCTCTTCCTGCGCCGCAGCGTGGACGTGGGGCTGAACGAGGCGGTGGAGGTGGAGGGGGCAGACGGCTCCATGCGCCTGGGCCGCATCGCGGCCCTGGAGGAGGACTCGGTCACGGTGGAGATGCTGGACGACACCGCGGGCCTGGCCCTCCTGGGGACCCGGGTGCGCTTCCTGGGTGAGCCCGTGCGCTTCCAGGTGGGGCCGGGGCTCCTGGGGCGGGTGTTCAATGGGGTCGGGAGGCCCCTGGATGGGGGGCCCCCGCTGGCCGCCCGACACGCCTACCGGATCGATGGGCTCCCCATCAAGCCCTCGGCCCGCCTGCCGCCCAGCGAGTTCCTGGAGACGGGGTTCACCGCCATCGACCTGATGAACAGCCTGGTGCGGGGCCAGAAGCTGCCGCTCTTCTCCGCGGGCGGCCTGCCCCACGACCGCATCGCCGTGGACATCGCCTGTAATGCCCGGCTCCCGGGAGACCGGGGCGAGGGCCGGGACTTCGCCATCGTCTTCGCCGGCATCGGTATCCCCCACGACAGCGCGGAGTTCTTCCGCAACCAGATGGAGAAGAGCGGGGCCCTGGCGCGCACCGTGCTGTTCCTGAACCTGGCGAGCGACTCCAGCGCCCAGCGCCTGCTCACCCCCCGCTTTGCGCTGACTGCCGCCGAGTACCTGGCCTTCACCGAGGGCAAGCACGTCCTGGTGATCCTCACCGACCTCACGAACTACTGCGAGGCCCTGCGGGAGGTCTCCGCCAGCCGCGGTGAGGTGCCGAGCCGCAAGGGCTACCCCGGCTATATGTACTCGGATCTGGCGACCCTGTACGAGCGGGCCGGGCGCATCCGCGGCCTGCCGGGCTCGGTCACCCAGGTGCCGATCCTGACCATGCCCAACGACGACATCACCCACCCCATCCCGGACCTCACGGGGTACATCACCGAGGGCCAGATCGTCCTCGACCGGGACCTGAACCGGCGCGACCTCTATCCCCCCATCCGGGTCCTGCCGAGCCTCTCCCGGCTCATGAAGGACGGAACCGGCAAGGGCCTCACCCACGCCGATCACCCGGCGCTCGCCGCCCAGCTCTATGCCGCCTACAGCCGCGCCCAGCAGACCCGGGTCCTGGCGAGCGTGGTGGGCGAGGACGGGCTTTCACCCACCGACCGCCGGTTCCTCGCCTTCGGCGACCGCTTCGAGCAGGGGGTGATCAGCCAGGGGCTCTCGGCACGCACCCTGGAGGAGAGCATGGGGGCAGGCTGGGAGGCCCTGCGGGAGCTGCCCCTGAGTGAGCTGCACCGTCTGAGCGACCAGCAAATCCGCGACCACCTGGCGCCCCGCCAGGAGCGGGGGCGCCCGCGGCCATGAGCGAGCGGGAGACCACCCCCACCCAGAGCCTCCTCCTGGAGCTCAAGGAGGAGCGGGTGGGGATGCGCGAGGGCTACCGCTTCCTGGACGAGAAACGCCTCATCCTAGCCGCCGAGATCCTGGCGGAGCTAACTCGTTACCAGGCGGCGCTCAAGTCCTTCGAGGCCGACTACGCCGCCGCCTCCGCCGCCCTTGAGGAAGCGGTGGCCCGCCACGGGATGGAAGAGCTGGGCCTCTACCCCCCAACCCCGCCGATCGACGGGGAGATGATCTTGAGTCCCCGCTCGGTCCTCGGGGTCACCGTCTATGACCTGACCTGCCAGATGGCGGAGCCGGAGCCGCCGCCCCAGACCGCGCTAGCCAGCCCAGAGGCCGAGCACTGCCGGGACCTCTTCCGCACCCTCATCCCGAGGGCCGCCCACCTCGCGGCGCTGGCCGGCAACCTGGAGCGCCTGCGGGAGGACTAC
>JBGSUY010000090.1:0-6756 GCA_041753195.1 Chromatiaceae bacterium | reverse complement strand
CCGGCGCATGAGCGCCAACCCCCACGCCAACGGCGGCCTGCTGCGCCGGGACCTCAGGCTCCCGGACTTTCGCGACTACGCGGTGCAGGTGCCGGACGACCGGAAGGGCAAGGTCCTGCACGAGAACACCGCGCCGCTGGGCCAATTCCTGCGCGATGTCATGCGCGACAACATGACCAACTTCCGTCTATTCGGACCCGACGAGACCGCCTCCAACCGGTTGCAGGCGGTCTACGAGGTGAGCAAGAAGGTGTGGATGGCGGACCTGCTGCCGGAGGACGCCGACGGCGGCGAGCTCTCCCGCGACGGTCGGGTGATGGAGATGCTCTCCGAGCACACCCTGATCGGCTGGCTCGAGGGCTATCTGCTCTCCGGGCGCCACGGCTTCTTCCACACCTACGAGGCCTTCGCCCACGTCATCGACTCGATGCTCAACCAGCACGCCAAGTGGCTGGACATCTCCAAGAACCACGTGCCCTGGCGCGCCTCGGTGGCATCCCAGAACATCCTGCTCTCCTCCACCGTCTGGCGTCAGGACCACAACGGCTTCTCGCACCAGGACCCGGGCTTCATTGATCTGGTCACCAACAAGAGCCCGAGCGTCTGCCGCGTCTATCTGCCGCCGGATGCCAATACCCTGCTGGCGGTAGCCGACCAGTGCCTGCGCTCCACTGACTGCATCAACGTCATCGTCGCCGACAAGCAGAAGCACCTGCAGTTCAGCACCATCGACGAGGCGGTGGTGCACTGCGCCAAGGGCATCGGCATCTGGGCGCGCGCAAGCAACGACGAGGGCGTGGAGCCGGACCTGGTGATGGCCTCCTGCGGCGATGTGGCCACCCAGGAGGCCCTGGCCGCGACGGCCTTGCTGCGCGAGCACCTGCCGGATCTCAAGGTCCGCTTCGTCAACGTGGTGGACCTCTACAAACTGCAGCCGGCGAGCGAGCACCCCAACGGGTCCACCGAGCGCGAGTTCGACAGCCTGTTCACCACCGACAAGCCGGTGATCTTCAACTTCCACGGCTATCCCTGGCTGATCCACAAGCTCGCCTACCGGTTCAGGAACCACGAGAACCTGCACGTGCGCGGCTACAAGGAGCGGGGCAACATCAACACCCCACTGGAGCTGGCGATCCTGAACCAGACCGACCGCTTCACGCTGGTGATCGACGTCATCGACCGGGTGCCGGGTCTGGCCGCCCGGGCGGCCCATCTCAAGGAGCAGATGAAGAACGAGATCATCCAGCACCTGGCCTATGCCCACGAGCACGGGACGGACCCGGACGAGATCACCAATTGGGTCTGGCCGCTCTAGGCTGCCGATAGGGCCTTCCTGAATGCGCCCCGGCCGTGCCGGGGCGCTCTTCGATTGGGAAGGGTGAAAAACTGGTGAAGGGCACCGCCCATGACACGCCGATCCAGGGCTACGGCGTCAGTACCTGCAACACGCTGCGGCTGTGGAGCGCCGAGGCGGTCGAGTCCTTCGACTTCCAGGCCTTCAACACCGGCGATTACTACGAGGCGGTGAACGAGAAGCTGTTCTCGGAGACCGTGACCAAGGTCCTGTATCCGAACGAAGAGCCCGAGATCGGCAAGCGGCTGCGCTTGGTGCAGCTGTATTTCTTCGTCTCCTGCTCCCTGCAGGACATGCTGCACATCCTCGACGTCTCCGGCGAGCCGATGGAGGAGCTCCCGCAACGCTTCGCGGTGCAGCTCAACGACACCCATCCCCTCCATCGCCGTCACCGAGCTGATGCGTCTGCTGATTGACGAGCGGCGGCTCGACTGGGATGCCGCCTGGGCCATCACGTCGGAGACCTTCGTTTACACCAACCACACCCTGCTGCCGGAGGCCCTGGAGACCTGGCCGCTGCAGCTATTCCTGGAGCTGCTGCCGCGCCATCTGGAGATCATCTACGGTTCGACATCCAGGTCAAACGCATCCACGAGTACAAGCGCCAGCTGATCGGCAGTGGCCACTTCACGCGCGGCGATACCGAGGTGCCCCGGCCTTTGGTGGAGAACCTGAGCCACTCCGATCCCTTCCTGGTGCTGGCGGACTAGGCCGCCTATGTCGCCTGCCAGCGGCAGGTGAGCGCGGCCTGAGCCGACGCAGAGCACTGGACCCGTATGTCGATCCTCAACACCGCGCGCGCCGGAAAGTTCTCGTCGGAATGGGCCATTCGGGAGTACTGTGATGGTATCTGGGGCGTCGAGCCGGTGACGGTCACATTGAACGCAGGCTAACAGCGAGGTCGCCGTGATCCAGCAAAAGGAGGTCGTGGCCACCGCGATGGAGGCCACTGTTCGCATCGGCATCCTGATCCTGCTTGTGGCCTGGTGCTTCAGCATTGTCCGGCCGTTCTTCATCCCCATCGCCTGGGGGGTGATCATCGCGGTGTCGGCGTACCCGGGTTTCGTGAAGCTGCGACCATTGTTCGGCGGGCGGAGCGGAATCGCCGCAACGATGCTGGTGATCCTCGGGCTGGTCTTGCTCATCGTGCCCGTGGTGATGCTTAGCGGTACACTGATCGACAGTGCTCAGGGACTTGCCGAGGGCTTTCAGGAGGGCACCCTTGCGGTGCCGCCGCCACCGGAATCGGTGCGGGATTGGCCGCTGGTGGGAGAGGGGCTGAGTCGGGTCTGGTCCCAGGCATCCAACAACCTGGCGGCGACGGCGGCCAAGATCGCGCCACAGTTGAAGGCCGTCGGCGGATGGCTGTTGTCCACCGCGGCCGGCGCGGGCTTTGGAATTCTTCAGTTCGTCGTCGCGATCATCATCGCCGGGGCCTTCCTGGCCAACGCCGAGGCCGGCGGGGCCTTCGCCCGCGCGCTCGCGGTCCGCCTGGCTGGTGAGAGGGGAGCAGACTTCGCGATGCTGGCCGAGGCCACGGTGCGTAGCGTCACCCGGGGTATCCTCGGGGTGGCGCTGATCCAGTCTCTGCTTGCCGGCATCGGCTTCATGGTGATAGGAATCCCCGGCGCCGGACTCTGGGCACTGCTGTGTCTGCTGCTGAGCACGGTCCAGATTGGCATTGTGCCGATCACCCTTCCGATCGTGATCTATGTCCTGGCGACGGCGGACACGGTTCCGGCGGTGCTGTTCGTGATTTGGAGCATCTTCGTGGGCACGATCGACAACGTCTTGAAGCCCATTCTGCTCGGCCGCGGCGTCCAGGTACCCATGGCGGTGATCTTCGTCGGCGCGATCGGTGGCTTCATCACCTCCGGCATCATTGGGCTCTTCGTGGGATCCGTCGTCCTGGTGCTCGGCTACAAACTGTTCTTGGCCTGGCTCCACGACTTCCCGGAAGAGCCGGTGGACGCCGCCCATTAGGAAGACGCTGGCCAGATGCCCCCCTGGCATTTGATCGGCGTCTCTTTAGCACGAGGCCCGGCGCCCCGCTCCAGCCGCCACGCCGGCCCTTGGACCGGGGTTACTGATTCCGATACGGAGGCAATGGGGTGAGGCTTTTCCAGTCCATCTTCGGTGGCCGCGAGACCGTCGGGCGCTACCCCGAGACCCTGATCGAGATGGCCATCGAGCGGGCGGTGGACGGCACCGATCCCCGGCTGCGTCTGGTGCCGGGTTACCGCAGGCGGCTGCGCGAGCCGGTTATCCACGCGATCGATCAGGTGGTTGCCCTGGTGGATGGCATCCCGGCCCCGGTGGCGGCCGGACCCGACGCGTATCGGAACGACTTCCGACTCTCCGCGCTCTTCGCCTCCATCGAGGACATGCTGCAGGTCTTCGGCCGCGACAGGGCCCTGTCGGAGTATCTGTCCGGCCCCGAGGGACAGGGCGCCGAGCGTGTCAGCGCCCTGCTGCTGGCGCGGCGGGAGGAGCGGAACGTCCTTGGGATGGACCTGGTGGGCGACCAGGTGCGGCGCGACGTGGCCCAGGTGTCGGTCAGCTTCTCCGGGCACCACCTGCTGGAGCCCCGAATCGCCGAGGAGGAGTCCAGGCGCTTCCTCAAACGGCGGGCATTCGATCATCTGCTGGCCCTGGCCCTGGCGCAGATCACCGAGGCACGGGTGGAGCGGGCGGACCTACAACGCCAGCGTGACCTGTTGCAGCGCAAGCTCCAGGCCATGAAGCGCGGCACCCTGAGCTTCGATCGCCCGGAGACGGGCAGGGCGGACGAGGCGGGTCTGCAAGCGGAGCTCGACACCGTCTCCCAACAGCTACAGGCGTTGGGCGCGGATGCGGGCGTCCTGAAGGCCCACCTGGAGCTGGTCGCCGAGCGACTGGGGGAGGCGGAGCGCCAGATCTGGTCGGATGAGGTCGAGCTCTGCCTGGGGCCGATGAACATTCGACAGGCCCCTACCGACCCATCAGCGCGCCGGATCCTCCTCCAGGAGATTCACAGCGCTCGCGGTGGTCGTGCCATCATGCTGCCGGTGGCGATCGACCCCCGTGATCTCCCCCACCGGGAGGACCTGGTCAGCGCGGCCCAGCGCTTTCTCTAACGGCGCTCCCGCAACCCTCCTTGAGCAAGCCGCAAGCAGGGCTGATCAGCGCGCACCTGCGGGCCCCGCGTGCCGCCGCCATCGCGGGCATCCTGTTCTCCGTGCTGCTGGTCGCGAGCTTTCTCCTGCTGCGCCACTCGGTCCCGCCCGATCCCTTGGAGCCCGGGGCCTGGCTGCGCAGAGGATCGGGCGCGGTGGTTGTGGCGCTGAATCTGGTCCCCTTTGCGGGGATCGCCTTCCTGTGGTTCATGGGGGTGCTGCGCGACCTCCTCGGTGACGGGGAGGACCGCTTCTTCGCCACCGTCTTTCTCGGCAGCGGCCTGCTCTTCCTGGCGATGCTGTTCCTATCTGCAGCGGTGGCGGGCGGCATCATCATCGCCTACGCGGCCCAGCCCGACCGCCTGCTTGGCTCCTCGGCCTTCAGCGTCGCCCGCGCCATCTCCTATGAGGCCCTGAACGTCTATGCGATTCGGATGGCGGGCGTGTTCATGATCGCGACCTCGACGCTCGCGCTGCACACCCAGTTCATCGCCCGCTGGATCGCTTTTCTCGGCTATTCACTTGGGGTGTTTCTACTGGTCAGCAGCCGCTCCCTCGACGGAATCCTCCTGGTCTTCCCCCTGTGGGTGCTGCTGATCAGCCTGCACATCCTGATCGATAACTTCCGGAGCGCGTCGACGCCAGGGACCGCAGACCGGTCATAAGGGAGGGGTACGTACTTCGGCTCCGATCGAGGCCATGGCCAAGAAGGGCCCGCTGGCCCCGGGGAATCTACCGGGGTAGGGCCTCCCTCGTCGCACCCCAACACCCAAGGCTGGGTGGTTCGAGTTGGCGAGGGCGGTGCAGACGTGGCGTCTCCACTGTGAGAGTCTCCCGTTGAGCAGTCGTTGAGGTGGGGACGACGGCAAGGCGCCGCCTGCCGAGTAGAGGGTGGCCGAAGGCGCCCTACTTGAGGCCGACCCGCTCGGCCGCTGACTTGGTATTGAGCCCGAGCAGCGAGTAGAGGGGGCAGATGCCGGCGATGCCGGTCAGCACCAGGATGACCCCGATCCACCCGATCGGGTGATGCAGGGCAAAGAAGACGTTTCCGATCAAGAGGATGCCGAGGATGACACGGATGATGCGATCGACCTTTCCAACGTTGTTCTTGAGCAGGTTCACGGGGTTACTCCGTTTGTCGTCGATTCCGACGGGAGCGGTATCATCGCATGGGCACCCGCGGGGGATACACCTCGAAGCTCGCGAGGTGTGCCTGTCGCTGTTGATTACCCTCGGGCTCGCCGGCTGCGTCAACGTACCGGTCAACGACCAGCTCATCAGGTCCAGAGGAGATGGCTATATCCGTAGTGGCGATCCACGGTCGTCCACAAAACCGGGGTCACGCCAATGCGGAACGGCAACAAGCCTGGGTCCGCCCGCCAGAGGCATCGGCCATCGCGGTGCGCGATGCCCCCACCGCCAGATTCGTCGACATCGCCAAGCACAGGCCGACCCCGGCTGGCTTCACGGCGGGAGTGACCTTCGGCATCGTCAGATCCCATGTTGAGCGCTAAGCGACCGAAATTGTGCCCCCCGCCTGGGTGGGTGGCTGGAGTGCGATCTCCCTCAGGCGCTCGGGGCCGATTCCTCGCCCCATGGGCTGACCACTGGCACGCTCAGCCCGGCGAATTGGCGCAGATTGCGCGTTGCGATGGATGCCCGCCGGTCGGGCTCGTCGCGCATGAGGGCAGAGAGGACATTGGTGTCCAGGATGATCACGGCTCCAACACGGCGGGTCTGGCGGTTTGTCCGCGCAGCTCCGGCAGGTCCTCGGTCAGTCCCCGACCGGCGAAGCGCGCGGCGATGCGCGATCCCAAACCGGATGCGGGCACCGCGTCCTCGGCCAGGGCTTGGCGAAGGATGTCGCGGATCTCCTCCTCCATGCTGTGGCCACGCTGGCGGGCACGTTGCTGTAGCCGCTCCTTCACGTCGGCGTCGAGATTGCGAACCAAGACCTGGGCCATCGTTGACCGCCTGAATGCATTGTGCTGACAGCTCGATAGCGGCCGCGAGGTGCTTAGGCAAGACAGGCATTGGGGCATCTGATCCGGCCGCGTGGCCCATGCCGAAAACGGTTCCGGATGGGGTGAATGCCCCGTCCGGCGCCCGGAGCAAGGTTTGGGTCGGGGCTGCGAACCCCATCCCGCGGGAGGCTCGGGGTCAGCCGGGGAGGTAGCGGCCGTCGTCGAGGCGGCGGGCGTGGCCGAGGGCGGCGAGGGTCTCCAGTAGCTCCGCCAGCTTGGCGCG
>JBGSUY010000089.1:0-1726 GCA_041753195.1 Chromatiaceae bacterium | reverse complement strand
CAGGGCGAGCGCGCATAAACAATCAGCCGAACACCACCTTGGCGCGGTAGTCATCGTTCCAGGCGGCCTTGCGGCGTTTCTTGGCGAGGCTGAGGGAGGACGGCTCCTGTTGGAACAGGTTCATGCACAGGTGGCGCAGGGACGTCATGATGGTTGGGGCGTGGCCCTTGCGGATGCGGCTGGCGTCCTCGCCGAAGACCACATCCAGGCGCCAGTGCAGGCGGTTCTCCACGCCCCAGTGCCCACGCACGGCGTGGGCGAAGCGCGGGGCATCAGCGGGGATGGAGTTGATGAAGTAGCGTCGCTCAATACTGGTGGTATCCCCGCTCATGCAGGTGCGCTCGACCATCCCGATGCTGCGCAACCCCACCCAGCGCTCAACATCGGGCAGCGTGCGCAGATCCTCGCTGATCCAGTAGCGGCGCACGTCCAGGCGGCCATGGTCTTTGTCGATCTCCTCCGTGAAGCCGTGGGCGAGGTGGGCAAAGTTGCCCGCCTGGGCGACGCTCCAGAAATCCTCGACCGCCTCTTGCAGCGCGCTCTGGTTGCCCTTGAGCCCCAGCACGTAGTCCCCGCCTTGGGCCACAATCTGGGCGGCGATGGCGGTTTGGCAGCCCATCGCATCGGTGGTCACCAGACAGCCGCGCAGCTCCAGCAATTCCAGCAGCTTAGGGATCGCCGTGATTTCGTTGGACTTGGCATCCGTGGCCTCTTGGCCGAGCACCAGGCGGTTGGCGCTCGCCCAGGCGCTGACCATGTGCAAGGGCCCACGCCCGCGTTTGCGGTCACGCGAGCCACGCGCCGTCTTGCCGTCCACGGCGATCACCTCGCCATCCGTCACCTGGGCAACCTCCCGCGTCCAGCTCAGCAAGCAGGCCTGAAACCCTTTCGGCGACAGGCGCGAGACCACGTTGGCGATGCAGTCATGCGAGGGCACGCCATTGCCAAAGGGGGCGAATCGGCGCAGCCAGTCCAGCTTCTCGCGGCCGAAGTCCTCGATTGCCTCCCAGCCATCGGCGCCGCTGACGACCGCACAGATCGTCAGCAGCACGATATCGACCAGTTGGTGAAGCTTGTTGCGGTCGATCCGGGGATCTTCCAGCGGCGCGAAATGCTCCACGATGCCTGCTGACATGAGAGACTCCTAATGTTGTCTCTCTGCATCATCCGCCACCTTACCGCGATACTGCAATTTTAAGCGCGCTCGCCCTGGGGCAGCGGGGAATGCCAACACCCTCACACAACGTCAGTTGCCCCCGAGGTTAGCCTCTCGGCCCGAGGGACGGGGGGCGCAAAAAGGGAGGATCCGTACCGCGGTGTTCCTTGCCCGGGAGCTTCAACAAGACGGGGATTGGGGGGGACGTTTGGGTGGATGAGCAGCTGTTCATCGTCGGGCTCGCCGCGTTCTCGACCGCGGCGCTCCTGCTGTGGATCCTGGATCCGGTGGCAAGGCACATCGGGCTGGTCGATCATCCGGGAGGTCGCAAGGTCCATGCGCGTGCTACCCCATTGATCGGGGGCGTCGCCATGGCCCTCGCCTTCGCCTTCTCCGTGACCTGGCTCCCGGGCCCACTCTCCGACTACCGGCTCTTGTTTGCGGGCTCCATACTCCTCGTCACCCTGGGCGTGCTCGACGACCTCCACGAGCTCCGGCCGCGGGTGCGCCTTTGGGCCCAGGTCGCTGCAGGGCTGATCATGACCCTTGGGGCCGGGGTGGTGCTCCGGG
>JBGSUY010000088.1:0-5310 GCA_041753195.1 Chromatiaceae bacterium | reverse complement strand
GGCGGTGCAGCAGCTCGACCTGCCCCGGGGTGTCACCGTCGGGGCCATCGTGCGCGGCGAGACTCCACGAGCGGGTGGCCCCGATCGCCGCCAGGTCCTGATCGCCCACCACGACACGGTGATCGAGGCGGAGGATCACGTGATCCTGTTCCTGATCCGCAAGGATCTGGTGCCCAAGGTGGAGCGTTACTTCCAGGTGGGCCTCGGCTTCTTCTGATGCGCCCCCTCTGGTCTGTAGCCAATGTCCTGGGGCGGCTGCTGCTCGTCTTCAGCCTGACCTACCTGGTCCCCATCGCCTCGTCCATCTATTTCCGCGACGGGACCCTCGTCACCTTCTTGGTGAGCCTCCTGGCCTGCGTGGCCACCGGGCTGGTGCTGGAGCGGGCGACCCGCCGCTACCGAACCGAGCTCAAGGCCCGGGACGGCTTCATCCTGGTGGTCGCGGCCTGGACCCTCACCGCCGCCATCGCCTGCGTGCCCCTAATGCTGCACCAGCCGGGGTCCATGGATGAGCCCCTGAGCTTTACCGACGCCTTCTTCGAGAGCATGTCCGGGCTGACCACCACGGGGGCGACGGTGATGGTGGGTCTCGACACCCTGGCCCCCTCGGTCAACCTCTGGCGCCACACCCTGCAGTGGCTGGGTGGCATGGGGATCATCGTGCTGGCGGTCGCCATCCTGCCCCTGCTGGGAGTCGGCGGCATGCAGCTCCTGCGCGCCGAGGTTCCGGGTCCCGTCAAGGACACCAAGCTCACCGCCCGCATCGGCGATACCGCGGCCATCCTGTGGACCGTCTATCTCGGGATCACCATCGCCTGCGTCCTGGCCCTCAAGCTCGCGGGGATGGGCTGGTTCGACGCGGTCTGCCATTCCTTCGCGGCCCTCTCCCTCGGTGGCTTCTCCACCAAGGACGCGAGCGTCGGGGCCTTCGACTCGGCGGCTATCGAGGCGGTGCTGATCGTCTTCATGGTGATCGCGGCGCTGAACTTCGCGACCCATTACACCGTCTGGCGCTCCCGAAGCCCGCGTGCTTACTGGCGGGACGCCGAGGCCAAGGGGGTGCTCCTGGTGCTGCTCGCGAGCACGCTCGGCTGCGCCGCTTATCTGTGGTTCGTCGGCACCTATGCGGATCCCCTGGTGGCCCTGCGGCACGTGGCCTTCAACCTGGTCTCCATCGCCACGGACTGCGGATTCGCCAGCCTGGACTTTGCCCAGTGGCCCATCTTCGTTCCCTTCTGGATGCTCTTCCTCTCTAGCGTGACCGCCAGCTCCGGCTCCACGGGGGGCGGCATCAAGATGATCCGTACCCTGATCCTGGTGCGACAAAGCTCCCGGGAGCTCACGCGCATGATCCATCCCACCCTGGCCGCGCCGGTGACCGTGGGTGGGGCCCAGATCCCCAACAGCGTGGTCTTCGCCATCCTCGGCTTCATCTTTCTCTACTTCATGAGCATCGTGGTGTTGACCTTCCTGCTCATCTTCGGCGGGCTCGACTTCATCTCCGCCTTCACCGCCGTCATCGCCTGCATCAACAACGCGGGTCCGGGGTTGGGTCAGGTCGGGCCCGCGACCAACTATCAGGGCCTCACGGACTACGAGATATTGGTGCTGAGCTTCACCATGCTCCTCGGCCGGCTCGAGGTCTTCTCCCTGCTCATCCTCTTCACGCCCCAGTTCTGGCGCAGGTAGCAACGCCCCTGATATGGACCCGAGCCCGGCGCCCAGGCGGTCTTGGTCCTTAGCGCTTTCTTAGCATCCGCGCCCCCCCTCTTAACCCCCTCTTGACCGGGAATCGCCTAGAGTTCCCGGCACCGCTGTACAAGCTGGATGGAGATGTCATGGACCTGCTCTACCTCGCCCTGAGCCTGGGGTTCTTCGCCCTGACGGCCCTGCTGGTCTGGGCCTTAGAGAGTATCCGGAGGCGCTGATGGACCCCCTCAACGTCATCGCCTTGATCGTCACTATCGGCCTCTTCGCCTACCTGGTGGCCGTCCTGTTCTTCCCGGAGCGTTTCTCATGACCGGCAACGGATACTTCCAGCTCGCGCTCTACCTGGTCGCCCTCCTCGGGCTAGCCTGGCCCCTGGGGCTTTACATGGCCGGCGTCTACCGGGGTGAGCCCCCGCCCTGGATGCATTGGCTCAAGCCTGTGGAACGGGTGCTGTACCGCGCCAGCGGGGTCAGGCCCGACGACGACATGCCCTGGACCCGCTACGCCTTCGCGCTGCTGGCCTTCAATCTGCTCGGGTTCCTGGCGGTCTATGCCCTGCAGCGGCTCCAGGTCTCGCTGCCGCTCAACCCGCAGGACCTGGCCAATGTCACGCCGGACTCGGCCTTCAACACCGCCGTCAGCTTCGCCACCAACACCAACTGGCAGGGCTATGGCGGCGAGACCACTATGAGCTACCTGACCCAGATGCTCGGCCTGGGCGTGCAGAACTTCCTCTCCGCCGCCACCGGCATGGCCGTGCTGGTGGCCCTGATGCGCGGCTTCACCCGCAGGGAGTCGGGCGGCGTGGGCAACTTCTGGGTCGACCTGGTGCGCTCCACCCTCTATGTCCTGCTGCCCCTGTCCCTGATCCTGTCCCTGGCCCTGGTCAGCCAAGGAGTGGTACAGACCTTCGCACCCTCTGCCAAGGCCGAGCTGGTTCAGGCCTTTGAGTACGAGCAGGCCAAGACGAGTCCGGATGGCCAGCCCATGCAGGAGGCCCAGGGCCAGCCGGTCATGGAGAAGGTCAGCGCCACCGAGCAGACCATCGCCGTGGGACCGGCCGCCTCCCAGATCGCCATCAAGCAGCTCGGCACCAACGGCGGCGGCTTCTTCAACGTCAACTCCGCCCACCCACTGGAGAACCCCACACCCCTGTCCAACCTCCTGGAGCTGCTGGCCATCCTGATCATCCCGGCCGCGCTCTGCTTCACCTTCGGGGCCTTCGTCGGCGACATGCGCCAGGGCGGGGCGCTGTTGGCCGCCATGACCCTGGTGTTCGTCGCGTTCTTGGCGGTCTGCGTCTGGGCGGAGCAGTCGGGCAACCCACTGTTCGAGCGGCTGGGGCTGGCGACGGAGGCCTCGCAGTTGCAGGCCGGCGGCAACATGGAGGGCAAGGAGACCCGCTTCGGCGTGGTCAACTCCGCACTCTGGGCGACCGCCACCACCGCCGCCTCCAACGGCTCGGTGAATGCCATGCACGACTCCTTCACACCCCTGGGCGGCCTGCTGCCCATGGCGCTAATGCAGCTCGGCGAGGTGATCTACGGCGGTGTCGGCTCGGGGCTCTACGGCATGATCGTGTTCGCCCTGATCGGCGTCTTCATCGCCGGGCTGATGATCGGCCGCACGCCCGAGTATCTGGGCAAGAAGATCGAGTCCTTCGAGGTCAAGATGGCCGCCGTGGCCATCCTGGTACCGCCATTGGTGGTGCTGGTCGGCACTGCGCTGGCGTTGGCGCTGGACGCCGGCAAGGCAGGCATCCTCAATCCGGGCGCACACGGCTTCTCCGAAGTCCTCTACGCCCTGTCCTCGGCCGGCAACAACAACGGCAGCGCATTCGCCGGGCTCACCGCCAACACGCCCTTCTACAACACCCTGCTGGGGCTGGCCATGCTGCTGGCGCGCTACTGGCTCGCCGTGCCGGTACTGGCCATTGCCGGGTCCTTCGCCGCCAAGAAGATAGTCCCGGCATCAAAGGGGACCCTGCCGACCCATACGCCGCTCTTCGTCATCCTGCTGATCGGCACCCTGCTCCTGGTCGGCGTGCTCACCTTCGTGCCCGCTCTGGCGCTGGGCCCCGTAGTCGAGCACCTGCAGATGATTCAATCGCAATAAGGAAATTGTCATGCGTAAGACTCAGACACTCTATGACGCCGCCCTCCTCAAGGCGGCCGCCTGGGACGCGGTGAGGCGCCTGTCGCCCCGCCATCAGGTGAAGAACCCCGTGATGTTCGTGGTCTGGCTGGGTAGCCTGCTTACCGCCGGTCTTTTCATCCAGGCCCAGTTGGGACAGGGCGAGGCCACTGCCGGGGAGGCAACAGGCTTCATACTGGCCGTCTCACTCTGGCTCTGGTTCACGGTGCTTTTTGCCAACTTTGCCGAGGCCGTGGCGGAAGGTCGGGGCAAGGCCCAGGCGGCGGCCCTAAAGGGCATGCGCAGGACCGTGCTGGCCAAGAAGATCAAAGAGCCGCGCCATGACGCCCCCACCCATGTGGTCAACTCCGAGGAGCTGCGCAAGGGCGACCTGGTACTGGTCACCGCCGGCGAGGTGATCCCCGGGGACGGCGAGGTGATCGAGGGCGTGGCCTCTGTCGACGAGTCGGCCATCACCGGCGAATCGGCGCCGGTGATCCGGGAGGCGGGCGGCGACTTCAGCGCCGTCACCGGCGGCACGCGGGTCCTGTCCGACTGGCTGGTGATCCGGGTCACCGTCAATCCCGGCGAGACCTTCCTCGACCGCATGATCGCCATGGTGGAGGGCGCCAAGCGTCAGAAGACCCCCAACGAGATCGCCCTGACCATCCTGCTGGTGGGCATGACCCTGATCTTCCTGCTGGCCACCGCCACCTTGCTGCCCTATTCCATCTTCAGCGTCGCGGCGGCGGGCGAGGGCACGCCGGTGAGCCTCACCGTGCTCATCGCCCTACTGGTCTGCCTGATCCCCACTACCATCGGCGGGCTGCTGTCCGCCATCGGCGTGGCCGGCATGGGGCGTATGATGGAGAAGAACGTCATCGCCACCTCAGGCCGGGCCGTCGAGGCGGCCGGCGATGTGGATGTGCTGCTGCTGGACAAGACCGGCACCATCACGCTGGGAAATCGCCAGGCGACGGACTTCCTGCATGCCTCCGGCGTCAAGGAGGCGGAGCTCGCCGATGCCGCCCAGCTGGCCTCCCTGGCCGACGAGACCCCCGAGGGGCGCAGCATCGTCGTGCTGGCCAAGCGCCGGTTCAACCTGCGCGGCCGCGACGTGCAGGAGCTGGGCGCCCACTTTATCCACTTCACCGCTCACACCCGCATGAGCGGCGTCGACCTGGATGGCCGCGAGATCCGCAAGGGGGCGGCGGACGCGATCCGCGCCTATGTCGCGGGGCAGGGCGGCCAATTCCCGCCCGAGGTGGAGATGATCGTCGACCAGGTCGCCAAGCGCGGCTCCACCCCCTTAGTGGTGGCCGAGGCCCGGTCCGGCCGGCCTCGCGTGCTCGGCGTGGTGGAGCTCAAGGACATCGTCAAGGGCGGCATCCGGGAGCGCTTCGCGGAGCTGCGGCGCATGGGCATCAAGACCGTCATGATCACCGGCGACAACCGGCTCACCGCCGC
>JBGSUY010000087.1:0-2776 GCA_041753195.1 Chromatiaceae bacterium | reverse complement strand
CCCACCACGAGCTTGGAGGCGTTGCGGCTGCGCGCGTAGGCGAGCAGGGTCTCGGCGTCCTCCTGGCCGCCCAGGGTAGCGGTCTCGGCGCCGAGCTCCCGGGCCAGGGAGAGGGTCTTGAGGATCCTGTCCCGGTTGATCTCCGAAAGGCGCTGGAGTCCGGGCGTCTCCACGTAGACGGCGATCCAATCGGCATGCAGGCTGGCCGCCAGACGCGCGGCGGCGCGCACCAGCCGGTCCCCCCCGGCACCGGGACCGACACAGACCAGGAGCCGCTCCTTGGCCTGCCAGACGGTCTGGATGGCCCGGTCGCTGCGGTACTCCTGCATCTGGGCGTCCACCCGGTCGGCGGTGCGGCGCAGGGCCAGCTCCCGCAGCGCGATCAGGTTGCCCTTGCGGAAGAAATTGTGGACCGCCCTGCGGGCCTGCTGCGGCATGTAGACCTTGCCTTCGCTCAGGCGCTGGAGGAGTTCGTCCGGGGTCAGATCCACCAGGGCAACCTCGTCGGCCAGGTCGAACACCCGATCCGGCAGGGTCTCGCGGACCTGGATGCCCGTGATGCCCCCGACGATGTCGTTGAGGCTCTCCAGGTGCTGGACATTGACCGTCGTCCAGACGTCGATGCCGGCCTCTAGCAGCTCCTCGATGTCCTGAAAGCGCTTGGGGTGACGGGAGCCTGGGGCATTGGAGTGTGCCAGCTCGTCCACCAGGATCAGGCCGGGTTTACGTTCCAGGGCCCCATCCAAGTCGAACTCCTTGAGCTCCCGGCCTCGGTAGCTGACGGATTTGAGCGGCAGGACCGGCAGCCCCTCCAGCAATTGCTGGGTCTCGGCACGGCCATGGGTCTCGGCAACACCCACAAGGACAGCCGCCCCCTGCGTCTGGGCCGCCCTCCCCGCATTCAGCATGGCGAAAGTCTTGCCCACGCCCGGGCAGGCGCCGAAGAAGATCTTCAGCCGGCCGCGCGCCGCACGCTCCGCCTCGGCCTCGATGCGGGCCAGCAGGGCATCCGGATCCGGGCGGGTCTTGTCATCGTTACCAGGCATGGGCTCAAGCTCACAGTGGGGTCTGCACCCGGCGTGCCGCCCACGGGTACGGGGCTTAGTTGCGCCACGGGTCGGCGATTTGACAGGCCAGCCGATGGCGGACAGCCCTGGCAATTCGCTGCCGGCGGCCAAGGGTCAAGGTCGTGCCGGTCCGGCGCCTAGGACGAATGCAGAAGGTCACGAGCCCCGCCGTCAGATGGCGCGTTGGGCATAGCGGGCGAGGTCTGAGACCACTGGAAGTGTGTGTGTCGACACCAGATAGACCTCCCTGTCGTCCTGAGCGCCCACGCCCAAGGCCAGAGTGAGGGCGGCTGCCCCAACCCAGGCGACGGCCAGTCTTAATGGTGCCCGCCAGTCGGGCAAGTACATCAGCAGCGCGGCCCTGCCAAGCAGTCCAGCCGGAAAGCTGGCCTGTGCGACCTCAAGGCCGCCCGCGCGCACCGCGATCTCGATGCCTTGTCCCGCCAGGGCGATACCGACGCATACGTTGCCGTTGACCTTGGTCGTCCGATCTTGGGGCAAAGTGATATTCCTGTTATGTCGTGTCATCAGCGGAAACCTCATGGGAAGGAAACCCTGTGCGGGTCCTTGGTTGAGCCCGGGCCGACCCAGGGCTGCCGCGGCAGAGCACACAGGCCCAACCGGGGCATCGGGCGCCTGGAGCGGCTCAAGTCGGCCTGGGTCAGGGCTTCGCCAGACGGTCCAGGGCCAGGTTCAGCATCAGTACGTTGACCCTGGGCTCCCCGAACACCCAAAGCTGGCGGCCTTCCGTGTGCTGCGCCATCAGCGCGCATACGGCACCCACGTCGAGGCCCCGCGTCCGGGCAACCCGGCCGGCCTGATACTCCGCCGCCGCCGGGCTGGTATGGGGGTCGAGCCCGCTGCCAGAGGCGGTGACCAGGTCCACCGGGATGGGCGCCGCATTACCTGGATCGGCCGCCCTCAGGGCCTCGATGCGCGCCTTGACCGCCTCCTCCAGGGCCGGATTGGTGGGACCCAGGTTGGAGCCGCTGGATGCACCGGCGTTGTAAGGCACGGGCGCGGTGGCGGAGGGCCGGCCCCAAAAATACCCGGGGTCGGAGAAGGGCTGGCCGATCAGCTCCGAGCCAAGCACCTTTCCGTCCCTTTCGATCAGACTGCCATCGGCGCGCCCCGGGAACAGAACCTGGGCAACCCCGGTGACCAGCAGGGGGTAGGCAGCACCCGTGAGGAGGGTCAGCAGGACGAACAGGATCAGTGCGGGTTTGAATTCCTTGATCATTATGGACTCCTTAGGCAAGGTTGAGGCCGACCAGGGCCAGGTCGATAGCCTTGATGCCGATGAAGGGCACCAGCAGCCCCCCCAGGCCGTAAACCAGTAGGTTGCGCTGGAGGATCGCCTCGGCGCCTAGCGGGCGGTATTTCACGCCCTTCAGGGCCAGCGGGATCAGGGCGACGATGATTAAGGCGTTGAAGATCACCGCCGACAGGATGGCGCTGGCCGGCGTCGCCAGGTGCATGACGTTGAGGGTATTCAGGGCCGGGTAGGTGGTGGCGAAGGCCGCCGGGATGATGGCGAAGTACTTGGCCACGTCGTTGGCGATGCTGAAGGTGGTGAGCGAGCCGCGCGTCATCAGCATCTGTTTGCCGGTCTCCACCACCTCGATCAGCTTGGTGGGGTTGGAGTCCAGGTCCACCATGTTGCCGGCCTCCTTGGCCGCCTGGGTGCCGCTGTTCATGGCCACGGCGAC
>JBGSUY010000086.1:0-4864 GCA_041753195.1 Chromatiaceae bacterium | reverse complement strand
GGCCGACCGGCTCTATGACCGGCTGGCGGAGCGGTGCGCCCAGGGCACCGAGTCTGGGGCCGATGACGCCGCTCCCCGTCTGTTGTTGACCGGCGGGGATGCCGAGCGCTTGGCGCCGGCCATCGGTCGGCCCTTCCAGATCCTGCCGGACCTGGTAATGCGCGGCCTGGTCCGGCTCGCCGAGGAACACTGCTGATGTTGCGCGCTCTGGTGGCCCTGCTTCTGATCCTCAACCTGGTCGTCTTCCTCTGGGGTTGGAGTCAGGACAGCCCGCTGGACCCAGCCCTTCCGCCCCTGCCGCAAGCCCCGGGTGAGATCCTGCTCGGCTCGGAATGGTCCGGTGGCTCGGGTGCGGTGGCGGCACGCCCCGAGCCCGCTCCCGCGCCTCGCCCTTCTTCCCCTTTCCCCGTGGGAGGGCCTCTGCCCGTAATCCCGACGGAGGGGGTGAGTCCGAGCCTGCCCCCGGACGGTTCGGCGCCGAGCCCGCGGATCCTGGTCCCCCCGGTGGTGATCACTCCCGTGCGCGAGGACGATCCCGGCACGACGCATACCTGGTCCCGCTGACGGACGTGGCGCCCGCTCCGCCCCCGCGAACGTCAGTCGCGATCGCCCTGGTCGTTTCCCTAGTCCCGACCCGCGCGGACCAAACGATCGACATTTTCAACCCGACTGCCTAGGTTTAGTCGCTATGGAGATCGTAACCCAGCCACCGGTCCACCCGAGCTACACCACCCTGCGTGGGGCCTGGCTGGAGCAGGCACGCACCCATCCCTGGACCACGTTGGGCCTCGGGCTCGCCGCCCTGTCCATGCTCCTGCTGTTGTTGGCGAGCACCTGGCAGGTGCTGGCTGGGGCAGCCCAGGCCCCGGTGCGCCTGGCTCTGACGGGCGGTTTGGTGGCCTTCGGGGCCACCGCCCTGGGAGCCCTTCCGGGGGCCTTCCTCAAGGGCCTCGACCAGCGCCTGGAGGACAGCATGTTGGGGCTCGCGGCCGGCATGATGCTGGCCGCGAGTTCCTTTTCCCTGATTCTGCCGGGGCTGGAGGCGGGGGAGTCCCTGACCGGGAGCGGTGCCCTGGCGGGCGCCGTCGTGGTGGCGGGCATGGCCCTGGGCGTCCTGTTGATGCTGGGGCTTGATCAATTCACCCCCCATGAGCACGTCCATGGGGGTCCGTGCGGGGCCGGCTGCGAACGGGTGAGCCGGCTCTGGCTCTTCGTCTTCGCCATCGCCCTGCACAACCTGCCCGAGGGCATGGCCATCGGCGTCTCCTTCGCCCAGGGCGACCTCGGCGTCGGTGTGCCGCTGACCACCGCCATCGCCCTCCAGGACGTTCCCGAGGGCTTGGCCGTGGCAATGGCCCTGCGCGCCATCGGGCTGTCCCCCTGGCCGGCAGTCCTGGTGGCCGCTGCCACCGGTCTGATGGAACCTCTGGGTGCCTTGTTGGGCGTGGGTCTCGGGAGCGGCCTGGCCATGGCCTATCCCATCGGGCTGGGCCTCGCCGCCGGGGCCATGATCTTTGTGGTCTCCCATGAGGTGATCCCCGAGACCCACCGCAACGGTCACCAGACCCCAGCCACCCTGGGGCTTATGGCCGGCTTCGCCCTCATGATGGTCCTGGATACGACCCTCGGCTGAGTGAGGGTAGGCCCTGTGCGCGGGGCTGATCTGAGGTGCGTACGCGGGACGCCCGGTCGTGTATATCGTCCTTTCCTAGGAAGTCGCCACCCATGCTAGGTGCGTCGGCGGACGAGGCGCCCGGTGTCTCGTTAGCCGAGTTCACCCGGCTCGATCCCGAGCCCCCGTGCCACACCCTCGCCGTCGGCCGCGTCGGCCCTCATGAAATGGCCGATCTGCCGCACCTGGACGGCCCGCGGGACCTCCATCATGGCGCCGACCATGTTGGCGATGGTCCGGTCCTGCTCCTCGGCACTCGTCAAGCGGTTCAGCTCCATCACGCCCACCTCGACCCGCGGGTAGTCCTTGTAATGCCACACCTTGGTGAGCTCGAAGGGGTGGATGTGGTAGATCTTCGCGTCCCTCACCGGCGTTCTCTAGACTTTGACCGTCCATTTCGGGCCTGCCGCCAGGGCGATCGACTCCAAGAGCTCGCCGCGATGGTAGTCCGGGTCCGCGCCGGCGAGGCGTGTCGCCTCCTCTACGGGCAGGTGATCGATGTGGCTCAGATCCAGCCCGCCGCCGCGGCCACGCCGACGGCCAACTACTCCCGATGGGTAGCGAGGAGCAGGACCGCGCGCGCTGTGGCTCGCAAAGCAAGTCCGCCTCGGTGTCGGGGTCGTGATTGTAAGTCCCGAGGCTCAAGTCGTGGGCGTGGACGGGCCCTGTGGGCGCTCGGATTGGGCTATCCATTCGTAGGTCTCGACGCTCGCCTGGTCGCACTTGGAGCAGCCGGTGAAGCAGGCGGCGCCGTCGGCGATGCGGCGCACTCGCCCCTTGCGGGCTAGGACCTGCAGCATCGAGCGCAGGGCATCGGGGCTCGAGCCGAAACGATGGGCCATGTCTACCAGGGCGGCGCGCCTGTGCGTGGCCAGATAGTTGGTAAGCTCGGACAAGATCAAGATGAAGCTCCGTTGCCGAAGGGTCAGGTGCCTTGCCGGGCGAGCGCGGCATTAGCCGGCCCCCGTCCCGCCCAACGACGCATGGTGAACAACACGAAGGCGAAGGTTTCCACCATGAGCGAGATCCAGGTGGCCGAAGCTAGGGCATCCCGGGCGCGGATGGCGGTCTGGGAGAAGGTGGTGGCCATGGCCGTAGCCGGGGGGTTGGTAGTTCCGAGGGCCGCGAGGACCGCCCCCCCGCCGTGGTCTCCAGATCGACGGCGGCGATAGCCGCGGCGCAAAGAAGTAAATAAGGATGAAGGGCAGATAGCCCAAGATCCCCGCCGCCCCGTCGAATCGTGCCGCGATGGCCCCGAAGATGCCGCTTCCGACCTCTCGGGCCTCGACCGCCACCTCTGTTCGGTGCATCCCGCGGAGCGTGAGGCGGAATGCCGGGTCCGGCCGAATCCAGCCGGTTCGCCCATCATTGTCACTGCGCCCCATAGTGGGCCGTATCATCAGTGGGTTACGACAATCCAGCGGTGGTCTTTGTCAATATATTTGCGTCGCTTGCGCCGCAGGGTCGATCAGGGTCCTCTCGGTCCTGCCAGACAAGGAAGGTAGGCCCAGGGCATTGCAGAGCGTCAACTGGTGAGGCTCCGCTCGGGTGGCCTTGCGGAGGTGGCAGATTTTGCCGTCGTCGCGGTGGAGCACGACGGTGACCCGCTTGTTGCCCTGGAACATGGCATTGAGGTCGCGCGGCCCTCCAGCGGCGCCTGCCGGAGATCCCGGAGGACGCCGACAATGGGCTGAGCGAACGCTTTCGGGCCGAGCTTTCCGGGTTGGCCGAGTAGTTGCCTCACCTCAATGCGCGCGTCACTCACTACGATAAACAGATCGAGCAGATCGCCCAAGGCGATGCCCAGGCACGCGCCGTGATGACGAATCCCCGGCCTTGGGGCCAAGGGCGTCACCGCGCTGCTGGCGGCCGTCGGCGAGGAGCCACGGCTGGTGAAGAACGGCGCGGCCTGGCCGCCTGGCTTGGCCTCGTGGTACGCCAGCACTCCACCGGGGGGCGCGATCGATTGCTCGGCATCAGCACATGCCCGCAATTGCTTCTTTCGGCCGAACAGCGGAGTGCTCTTGAATCCGGCATTATGTAGCAACTGCACATAGGTAAGGAATCAATCGGTTAGGTGGCGGGCTCGCGCTTTGAGCCACCGCGGGGCGCATCCTGAGGGCACGCACCCAGCCCCGGAGCCGCCCATGCACCAGCCGCACTTTCTCCTCTCGGCCGCCGCCCGCTCGCTGTCAGTGCGGGAGATCTTCGGACTCGGCGACGAACGCGCCTTCGAGCTGCTGCGGGAGGTGCGTTGGGGCCGCGACGGCGAGCCGGTCTGTCCGGCCTGCGGGGTGGTGGCGGCGCACTGGTTTCTGCCAAGCCGCCGGCAGTGGCGCTGCCGTGCCTGCGGGCACACCTTCTCGGTGACCTCGGGGACGATCTTCGCCCACCATAAGCTGCCGCTGCAGGTCTACCTCGGAGCGCTGGCGCTCTACACCAATGCGGTCAAGGGGCTTTCGGCCCTGCAGTTGAGCCGCGACCTGGACGTGCAGTACAAGAGCGCCTTCGTGCTCATGCACAAGCTGCGCGAAAGCCTGATGGCGCAGCGCGACGAGACCCCGCTCGCGGGGGAGGTGCAGATCGACGGCGCCTACGTCGGCGGATCGGTCAGGCCCGAGAACCGGGCCGAGGAGCGCCTCGACCGGCGCCTCGCCGAGCACCAGGACCCCGACCGGCGCTGTGTGGTGGCCCTGCGCGAGACCTATCCGGCCGACGGCCCGCAGGGCCGGGTCGGCGCCAAGCGCACCCTCAGCGCCATCCTCAAGCGGGAATGCCAAGCCGACATCGGGGTGCTGGCCAAGCGCTTCATCGCTCCCGGCACGACGATCTCGGCCGACGAGTCGGACGCCTACGATCTGCTGCACGGGTCTTATCCGATGCGCCGGGTCAACCACCAAAAGGAGTACCGGGCCGAGGACGGGACCACCGACAACCAGGCCGAGTCCTATTTCTCGCGCTTTCGGCGCATGCAGCTCGGCCAGCACCACAAGTTCGGCCTGGGGCACCTGGCCAACTACGCCAACGAGGCGGCCTACCACGAGGACACCCGCCGCTGGAGCAACGGCGAGATCTTCTACGACATCCTGACCAAATGCCGGCGTACCCCGCCGCACCGGGACTGGTGCGGTGACTTCCAGGGCAACACGCGCCGTCCCGAGCGCCTGGCGGCTTAAGCCCGCTGCCAGGCCC
>JBGSUY010000085.1:0-5234 GCA_041753195.1 Chromatiaceae bacterium | reverse complement strand
GGTGAGGCGCTGATCGCGGCCGTCCCGGGGCGCTGGCTCGCTGGGCTGGGTGCGGGGCTCGGCATCGGCATGGTCGCCGCCCTGCTCGGCGTTGCCGGCGGGGAGCTGCTGATCCCTACCCTGGTGCTGCTCTACGGCCTGGACATCAAGCTCGCAGGGAGTCTATCGCTGCTGGTGAGCCTGCCGACCATGCTGGTGGGATTCGCACGCCACAGCGCCAGCGACGCCTTCCAGGTGCTTCGGGACGAGCGCCCACTCTTCTTCTGGATGGCGGCTGGCTCCATCCTGGGCGCCGCCATCGGCAGCCTGCTGCTCGTGCTGGTGCCGGCACCGCTGCTGCTCACCCTGCTCAGGGTCCTGCTGCTCCTCTCCGCCGTCAAGGTCTTCCAGCACGCCCGATGAGCGAGACTCGGCAGTTAGACCCGGGGCGCATCCAGGCCCGCTTCGCCCTGGGCTATCCGGGTTTCAGCCTGGATGTGGACCTGGACCTGCCGGGCCGCGGGGTCACGGCGCTGTTCGGTCACTCGGGCTCCGGCAAGACCACCCTGCTGCGCTGCATCGCCGGCCTGGTGCGCCCGCCCGAGGGGCGCCTCTGGGTGAAGGGCGAGGTCTGGCAGGACACCAACTGTTTCCTGCCCACCCATCGGCGCCCCCTCGGCTATGTCTTTCAGGAGCAGAGCCTCTTCCCGCACCTCAGTGCCCGCGCCAACCTGGAATACGGCCGGCGCCGGACGGCCGGGCCCCTCGATCAGGCCGCCCTGGATCACCTGATCGAGCTCCTCGGCATCGCTCCCCTGCTGGATCGCCGCCCGGACCAGCTCTCCGGCGGCGAGCGCCAACGGGTAGCCATCGCCCGGGCCCTGGCGGTACGGCCCGCGGTGCTGCTGATGGACGAGCCTCTCTCTGCCCTGGACCTCAAGCGCAAGCAGGAGATCCTCCCCTATCTGGAACGTCTGCACGATGCGCTGGAGATCCCGGTCCTCTACGTCACCCACTCGCCGGACGAGGTGGCGCGCCTGGCGGATCACCTGGTGGTCCTGGAGGGCGGGTGCGCCGTGGCCCAGGGTCCGCTCAAAGAGGTCCTGGGCCGGGTCGATGCCCCGATCCGCCTCGGAAAGGAGGCGGGCGTCGTCCTCGATGGCCGGGTGGCGGAACGCGACGCGCGCTGGCACTTGGCGCGGGTGGAATTCCCCGGTGGCAGTCTCTGGGTGCGCGACGAAGGCCATGCGGTGGGCCGCGGGCTGCGCCTGCGGGTGCTGGCCAAGGACGTGAGCCTGACCCTGGAAGAGCCCTCCGGCACCAGCATCCTCAACCACCTTGAGGTCACGGTCCGCGAGATCGGCGACGACCTGCACCCGGCCCAGGCCCTTGCCAGCCTGGCGGTGGATGGTCAGACGCTGACCGCGCGGCTCACCCACAGGTCCGTCGCGGCCCTGGGGCTCCATCCCGGCAAAAGGGTCTGGGCCCAAGTCAAGAGCGTGGCGGTCATCGAATGATTCCGGCCGGGAAAGGTCGGTCCTGCCTCAAGGCACCCGCATTACATCGCGCGCATCGAGGGCGTAACCGGTGCGTCCATTAGGGAGGGCACGCTCCTCGATCCGCAGCCGGCCGCGGACCTGCACCTCGCTGAACAGGGCCCAGGCCTGGGGCCGGAATCGGGGGCCCGCACCAGGACAACCTGATTGGCCGGGGGCAGGGGCATGTGGATGCAGTAGCCGGTGTCCGGGACCACTAGGAACTCGGTGGTGGCCTCACCGTCGCCGTCCAATGGAACCACGAACCCGGTGAGGTCCGTCTCGCGCCCCTCGAGCTCGGGCACGACCGGAGCCAGACGGCGAGCCTGTTGCAGCTCCTCGAAGATGGCCTGGCCCCGGGGCTGGGAGAGATCGAGGAAGCGCACCCCATGGCGCGCCAGGATACGGGTCGGGTGATGGCCGGGCGGGACCAGGGCGTCCCAATCGGTGACCGGCCCTGTGGCGGCCGCCTCGCCGGCCATCGCCGGTCCGGCCCCGAGGACCGGTAGGCAAGTCAGGAGGCAGATCAGGGAGTGGATCCAGAATGGGATCAGGCCCATGGGTCAGGCACGCTCGACTGGGTGAAGGGCGGCAACTGTTGGCGAGAGCGGCCGGGGTCGCCTGGCCGATGCCAGTGGCCCCGGCCAGGCCGAGCAGCCTCAGCGGGGCAGCTCCTCGAAGACGTTGGTCCAGACATTCAGTACCTGGCCGCCGCCCTTGGCGCCCCCGGTCTTGATCTCGCCCACCGGCTTCAGAGTCTGCATATCGACCTTGAAGAGGTTGCCGTCCCGGTCGTTGGAGACATAGCCGTAGCGCCCGTCCTAGGTGTAGGCGACGTGGCCCATGCGCCCCGTGCCCATCATCAGGTCCTTAACCGGCTTCAGGGTCTCGAGGTCCACGATGGTCACCACGTTGTTGCCGTAGTTGGTGATCATGGTGTGGCGCCCGTCGGGTGCGTTGTAGGCATGGCCGATACCGGCGCTGGCGGTATCGAACTGGGTTACCAGGGCCTTGCTTGCGGCATCGTAGACGGCGACCTTGTGACCTTCGAGGGCCTTTCCGGGCCCGCGGTTGAGTACCAGGAAGTACTTGCCGTCTTGGGTGAAGTTACCGTGATGTCCCTCCACCGCCGGCTCCCCTTCCACAGACATCTTCAGCGTGGCCTTGACCGCCATGTCGCCGGCCAGATCGTAGATCACCACCTGGGGCGGATCCTCCTGGCTAGTCCCCTCGAGCACCAGCCAGAGCTCGGTCCCGTCCGGGCTCGGTACCGCGTAGTGCGGTTGGGAGGCGACGTCGAGCTCGCGCACACTCCAGTCGGTCGTGTCCACGACGGCGAGCTGCTTGTCAACGCGGTCGAGGGTGTAGAAATAGCGGGAGTCGTTGCTCCAACTGTTGTGCATGGAGGTGACGCCCTTGGACTCGCCGCCCACCGGCAGCTCGATGACCTTGGCGACCTCGTCGGTGACGGCGTCGACGAAGGTCACCCGCAGCTTGCCCTCATCCAGACCCCAGTGGTTGATGCCGACCCACTTGCCATCGGGGCTCGCGACCCCGTGCTTGGGCCGATTGCCCGTGGCGATGCGCTTGGCCACGGCCTTCTTGTCCAGCTCCAGAACGATGACCTCGGTCTGACCCTCGGCGGCGCAGCTCACATAGACCTTCTTGCCGTCCGGGGTGGTGGTCCCCAGGGTGCCGCCCTTGCAGGTCTCCAGGTCCGCGACCACGGTGTCGGTTGCCGGGTCCACCAGATAGGCGTGTCCGGTGCCGTGGAGCTGGACCATGAGGCTTGGCCAGACCGGTTTGGTGGCGAGTGCGGGGGCGGCCGCCGTAGCCAAGATGGCGAGTATGGCAAGGTGCAGCTTGGTTTGCATCAGTGGCTCTCCTCGATCGGTGGATTGGATCTTATCGCCTGCGCCACCGAATCCAGGGACCTATGGATTCGGCGCGGCGCGGGGCTCCGGTGTCCGTAGATGGTCGAGCCTAACCGCTACGACCTGGGCGGTATACACCCATAAATTTAACAAATAGCTGGGCGGCGTATTCGGCTGGCCACGCAGAGGGCGTACCGGTGGCCGCGTGTCGGCCGGGACCCTGGGTCTCAGCGACGCCATTGATTGGTTGCGGGCCGAAACAGGACTCTGGGCAGCCACCACAGATAAAGCAGCATCCCAAACAACTCCACCAGGGACTGAAAGACGATGACCACCAGGGTCGTCTCCCAGCCCGGCGGCAGGGCCAGGGCAAAGGGCAGGACGACGAAGGAGTTGCGGGTCCCCAGGCTGAAGGCCAGGGCGCGCCCCTCCGGGTGGGGCAGACCCAACCAACCGGCAAGGGCCCGGGCGATGAGCGCCGCGCTCGCCAGGTAGGCCAGAAAGACCGGCAGGACCTGACCCAGGACTGGCGCGGCCGTCAACACCCTGTCCACCTGGGCGGCGGCGATCAGCAGCACCACCAGGGCCAGCAGGGGCACCGGCCACCAGGCGAGCCGCTCTCGCAGTACTGCCCGCTGGGGCCGTGCCTCGATCCAGCGCTCGGTAAGACCGGCCGCCAGCAGCGGCAGCCCGATGAGACCCAGGGCGGGCGGGAGCAGGGTTTGGGCCTCGAGCACGGGCCCCAGGTTCTGGGCGGGTGGCATGAGCCAGAGATAGAGGGGCAGGAGCAGGAGTTGGGCGATCAGGTTCAGTGGCGTCACGGCGATGGCGCGGGCCGTGCTGCCGCCCCCGACCTGGGTGAAGGTGATGAACCAGTCCGTGCACGGGACCAGGAGCACCAGCAACACCCCGAGGCGCAGGGCCGGGTCCTCCGGGAGCCACTGGAGCAGACCCCACACCAGGAGCGGGACCAGGAGGAAGTTCCCGATGCCGATGGCCAGGGCGAAGCGCCCGTCCTGGAAGCCGTCCAGCACATGCAGCAGGGGCACCTGGAGGAAGGTGGCGTAGAGCAGCAGCCCCAGCAACGGCCACAACAGGGTCTCGAGGAGGGGTCCGAGCCCGGGTGCCAGAGAGCCCAGGGCAAGCCCGGCGAGGATCGCCACCAGATAGATCCAGACCTGATTACGTTCGAGCCCTAAACGGTCTATGGAGGATTCTCCTCGTTTGGCAGAGGGCGCCGCTTGAGTGCGCTCAGGCGACACCTTGACGTGGAGGGGTTCGACCCGCCTGGGCCCACAGGGGCAGGAGCAGGGCCGCCGCCAGGGCGCAGGCGGCGGAGAAGCCGAAGGCCGCCGGCGCCCCGAGGCTCTGATAGACCCAGCCGAAAATGAGCGAGGCGGGCAGCAGTATGGCCCCCGTCGTCAGGTTGAACCACCCGTAAGCGGTGCCGAGTCGGTCCGAAGGGGCCAGGTCCGCCACCAGGGCCTTCTCGGCCCCCTCGGTAGCGGCGAGGAAGAGTCCGTAGCCGGCGAAGAGCGCCCACAGGGAGGGCGGGGAGGGGGCGCTGAGTCCCAGGGCCAGATAGAAGACCCCATAGAGCACCCAACCGCCGAGGATCAGCCGCAGCCGCCCGATGCGGTCGGACAGGGCCGCCAGCGGCAGGGAGAAGATCATGGCGACCGCCGAGGTGAGCGCCCACAGCAGGGGCACCTGGTACTCGGGGAGCCCCAGCTCCCGGGCTCGCAACAGCAGGAACATGTTGGACGAGTTGCCCACGGTGAAGAGAGCGAGCACCGCGAGATAGCGCCGGAAAACCGGCGGGAAGCCCGCGAGCCGCCACGCGAAG
>JBGSUY010000084.1:0-2378 GCA_041753195.1 Chromatiaceae bacterium | reverse complement strand
CCAGGGCCTCGCCTGGCGACCCGCCCTCCCCTGGATCCCTGGGGCCGCCGGCGCGCTCGGCCTGATCGCCCTCGGCCTTCTGATCCGCGGTTCGCTGCTGGGCGAGCGCCTAGGCCGGTTGAGCCAGACCCGCTGGGAGTTGGAGCAGGAATCGGAGATCGTCACGCAGGAGTACGAGCAGCTCGGCAAACTGGAGGAGCTCCCCCTGACGGAGGCCATCCTGGTGCTCGGCGACATCCGTGACGCGCTGATTGCCGAGCACACCCAAACCCTGGTCACTGGGCAACTGGGGGATCTGCTGGACCCTGAGCGCCTGCAGGGGCTGCAACAGGAGCTCAAAGGCATCCTGCGGGGCCTGGTCGAGGACCTCACCCGGCTCAGGGCCCAGGCCAGCCAGACCGTCGATGCCCTGCACGAGGCGGTGGCGAGGCATGCCGCGGGGATCGCAACCCGACAGGCGCGCATCGCCGAGGAGCAGGGACGGGTCCGCCGCCATCAGGAGCTTGGTGCCATCCGCGAGGGGCTCAGGACCAAGCTGTCCGGACTCGACCACCGCATGGAGGTGCGCCAGCTCGCCGGGGACCTGCTGGCGGGGGCCATCCACTACATCTCCCAGCGCTTCAACACCGAGGTCCGCAACCTCTGCGCGGACTCCCTGCCCCGTTTCACCAACGGGCGCTACCAGCACCTGCAGATCGACCAGGATCTCAAGGTCCGGGCATTCTCCAACGAGAAGCGCGACTTCATGGATCTAGACGAGATCTCCAGCGGCACCCAACGCCAGATCATGCTGGCGGTGCGCATGGCCCTGTCCCAGAAACTGGTGAACTCGGTAATCCAGGGACCCCAGATGCTGTTCCTCGATGAGCCCTTCGCCTTCTTCGACGAGGTCCGCACCGCCTCCGCCCTGGCGGTCCTGCCCCAGGTGAGCCGCGACTTCACCCAGATCTGGGTGACCTCCCAGACGTTTCCAGCCGACTCCCGCTTCGACCTCGTCATCCAATGCAACGCCCAGGAAGTCCACTCGCCGCGCATTCGTCGCACCGCGGCTTGAGCCGCCGCCGCGCCACGACCTCTGGGAGCGACCCTGTGCAACCCTAGAAATCCACCGCACCACCGCCACGGACGATCGGCTGATCGACGCCGTGATTCGGGAACTGCGGCTGCGCGGGATGGACACGATCGCAGGGCGCGGACATGGGAGCTGGTTGCCGGACCTGCTCGTGGTCTGGGGCATGGCCAACCCGCTTACACCCCACCGACTTCGTCCCCACCGGTGGCCGGGTCGGCGCAGGTCCAGTGCCCGCAGGCACACTGGCGGGGGTGATCCAGGTGGTTGCGCTGGATCACCTCCAAACCGCATCGCCCGCTCGCAGGCAGGTCCAGGTCGATGAGGTCATGGGCACTGGCCGTGCGCTCAGGGCCTTCCTTATCCAGGTGGCCGCTACAGGCCACGCACACCGTGGGGTAATGGTGGCGCGCCTCATCTACTTCCAGGCACTGGGTGCGCCCATGCCCGAGCGCACGGGACATCACCCCGTGCGGCACGGGTCCCCATCCTTCGCTTGCCCCGCCTCGGGCACCTCGCCAGGCACGGGCGGTGCCGTCTCCCGGCTGTCTCCGGCCGCCGACTCCACGGCGCTCTGCCCTCAGCGTCTCCTCCCGCTCCTCACCCGGTGCCGCCCTCTCCCAGGGTGCTCGGCGGACGCTCGCTCTTGCTCGGGTTCTGATCCAGCCGCTCGAGCACTTCCTTCAGATCCGCCAACAACTTCGGGGAGTTGAACGCCTACGTGCGGACTTTCGTCGTGCGCCTACATCACCTCGCCGAGATAGGAGCCCATCTCCATATCGGCTACATAGATGTGCTCGGTCAACCATTGCTCCAGGAACTCGATATCTTCATTCGACAGCGGACCACTACCTCCCAGGAATTTCTGCTGCAACCCCCTGACGCTCTCGATGAGCTGCTCATGCTCCAACTTGTGCTCCGCAAGGCCCTCATAGCCATGCTTGAGCATCAACCGCTCCTCGTGTCTAAAGTGCCAGACGGTCAGGCTGATCAGCTCTTCCAGCACCGCCTCGATGTAGTTTCTGGCGTCGCCTTCCGCCACGGCGTGGCTGAGGATGTTAAACAGATCCACCAGCCTGCGGTGATCCTCATCGATCTCCTTGACGTGGACGCTGAGGCCGCTGTCCCAAACCAGATCTTTCACGCGCGCTCTCCTGATGAGGTTGCCTTGGAAGTGGACCAGGGGCTGTGTTACTCGGCGAAGCAGGGGCCCCGGGGCAGATTCAGCGCCCGATCCTAGGCCCAGTCGATCAGGGCTGCAAGGCGCCCGTAGGGCGACCGGAGTCTCCCCCGGCGGCGGCGCGCCACC
>JBGSUY010000083.1:0-2581 GCA_041753195.1 Chromatiaceae bacterium | reverse complement strand
TGCGACGGGCGCCCTGGCTTGTGTGGGTTATACCCCTTGACCGCGCCTTCCTGATGGCCATAGAGCGGCTTGACCGTCACGTCGCTATCGAGAATCCACGGCTCCCCGAGCAAGGGCGCCACACAATAGCCCAGATGATCCTGTAACCATGTGACCCCGGCGGTTTCATCGAGCTTGCCAAGATTGCGTCGCACCGAGTCCTCGCTGACCACCGCGCTCATTGCCAACAAGGGCGGATTGATGGTGTCCCCCCGCAGGGCGCTGATGTGGGCGTAGCGCTGGTGGCCGCAGAGGATCGACAGGACGGCCGTGCCCAACACATCGCGCTTACTCGGCGCATTGGGACTGGTGAGGAACAACGGGCAGCTCTCCACCCAGGGATCGAACAGCCCGCTCACCTGGAGGAACTCGGTGAAGAACGGCAGCTGCCCGAGCGGGGTGACGGCCGCCTGGGGATCCCACTCAACGTGGATGCGGCCCCCAAAGGTATCCACGGCCACCGGGCCGGCGTGGGGGACCAACCCGGTGCTTTCGGACTCACCCGTTGGGTGACCAATCGAATCGTGCATAGGCGCCTCTTTACGCCATTATTTCCGCGGGTTAGATCAGCAAGGGCAAGGTCCAACTGCTGCATTTAGGGTTAGGGGCTGCTCGCGGGGACCGCTAGCGGCGTGTGCCTGTTCGTCGACGGCCTGTTGTCCAAGTCGGCGGCCGATGCCTGTGCGGCCTAGCAGCCAAACAACCAGGGACTGCCCGAAGGGCTGAAGCTATTCAGCATCGCCACCGCCCAGGGTGGTCTGCTGCTCGCGGGCAGCGACAGGGGTCTGTTTTGGCAACCGAGACCGGGCCAGCTCACGCGCTGAAGCCGGAGGCCTAGCTGCTTGCCCTGGACCGGACGCAGACGACCCATACGGGTTGGCGCACGGGTTGGTCCGGGCGTCCGGTTTGCCCCCGTAAGGTGTCCCTTCAGCCGTCAGGTGGCGCCGCACCGATGGCATAACGGGCACAGAACGCGCCTGACGTCCGTGTCGAACCGGGTCCGCCCGGCGGGCACCGTCCGATGAGCTGCCCGACATTCAGGCTGCCGAAGAAGGCCCAAGCGATCCCGGCGCAGGGAAAGGAAGCTGCCGGAGTCATCCTGCGCCGTCATGATCTTGCCCCGGTTGGTCACCGGCGCCGGTAATGCTGTAGGAACATCCGGATCGTCTCCTCGACCAGGTCCTCGGCGGGGACGGCCAGGCTGTCGCGACCCAGCATCCAGGGCCACAGCGAAAACTCGTTAAGGACCCCCATGAACTGGTGAGCCGCCAGCATTGGATTGGGGCAGTCCAGGATGCCCATCGCCGTGAGGTGAGCGAGATAGCGCGTGAGCCGCTCGGTTTGCGGCTCCATGACGGCGGCGAACGCCTCCGCGATCCAGGGAAACTGGCGCGAGTCGGCCACCACCATTCGCAGGAACCCGAGGTATTCCGGCTGGGTGTGGAGCCCCAGAATCATGCGCGCGACCAGACGGAGCACCTCCTCGACGTCCCCTTGGGTTTCGATGCCGGGCGGAAAGGCCCCCTCGAGCTGGCCCGATACCCTGCCGAGCATCTCCCGGAAGATCTCCTCCTTGCTTGCGAATTGGTTGTAGAGCGTCCGCCGGGCCACGCCGGCGGCCTCGGCCAGATCTTCCATGCTGACGGAGCCGAAACCCCGTTCCAGGAACAGGCGCTCGGCCGCCGCGACGATGGCCTCCCGCGAAGGACCACGCCGGGCCTTCCGGCCGGCCTCGATTGTGTCATTGCCAAGGTCCATGCGAATCCTAAGTTGCACTTTAAAGTGCATGATACTATACTATTCAATGTAGTTTATGGCAAGGGCGGAGGGCGCGGGAGGCGACGCCATGCCGATCCGGCCCACCCCACCCTTGCGAGCAGACCCTCACGTCAACGCCCCTGCGGAGGCAGTGACCATGTTCGACTCTCGGATCTTAGCGGCCGCCTTGATCGCCGCAACTCTCACGGGCTGCCATGAGAAGGCACCACCCACCGCCCAGGCCCGGCCCGTGCGAACGGTTACCGTGGAGCGCGGCGCGGAGGGGGAGACCGTCTCGCTAACGGGCCAGGTTCAGGCCAAGGACCATGTCAGCCTCGCCTTCCGCCTCGACGGGCGCATGACCGAGCGGCCCGTCCATGTCGGCGATGTGCTCGCGGCGGGCCAGGTCGTCGCCCGGCTGGACCCCCAGATCCAGCAAAACACGCTGCGCTCGGCGGAGGCCAACCTCTCGTCGGCCGAGGCGCGGCTGACCGAGGCGCGCCTCACCTTCGAGCGGCACGAGAAGCTCTTGAAGTCGGGCGCGACGTCCCGGGACAGATACGACCAGGCCGAGCAGACCATGCGCAGTGCCCAGGGCCAGGCCGACTCCGCCCGCGCACAGGTCGGCAACGCGCAGGAAAACTTGGGCTACACGGTCTTGTCTGCGGATGCCCCTGGTCAGGTGACCGCGGTTGGCGCCGAGCCGGGCGAGGTGGTCCGCGCCGGGCAGATGATCGCCGAGCTCGCGCGTCAGGGCGGGCGCGACGCCGTCTTCGACGCGCCC
>JBGSUY010000082.1:0-1595 GCA_041753195.1 Chromatiaceae bacterium | reverse complement strand
TTGAAGCGGCCCGGGTTCTGGATCAGCCCGGCCAGCAGGGCGGCCTCGCCGTCGGCGATGTCCTGCACGTCCTTGCCGAAGTAGGTGCGCGCCGCGGCCTGGACGCCGTAGGCGCCGCGGCCGAGGTAGATCTGGTTGAGGTACATCGCCAGGATCTCGTCCTTCGTGTACGTCTGCTCGATCTGCAGCGCGAGGATGATCTCCTTGAGCTTGCGGCTGACGGTCTTCTCCGGCGTCAGGAACAGGTTGCGGGCGAGCTGCTGCGTCAGCGTGCTGGCGCCGGGCCGGCTGCGCGAGGTGAGGTTGACCCAGATGATCTTGACGATGCGCCGCGCGTCCACGCCGTAGTGGTCGTAGAAACGGCGGTCCTCGATCGCCACCACCGCCTGCCGCAGGCGCAGCGGGATGCGGGGGAGCGCCACGACGGCGCGGTTCTCGCGGTAGAACTCGTGGATGGTGTCGCCCCCGGGCCGACAGCACCAGCGTCTTGAGCGACGGCGCGATCTCCTGGATGACGGCGGGGGAGGGCAGGTCCCGCGACAGCTGCCGCACCCAGGCCAGCGAGATGCCCAGCAGCAGGCAGAAGGCGCCGGTGAGCGCCAGCAGGCTGACCCGCACCCAGGCCCGCGGAATCTCCCTCTCGAGCAGACGTCGCATGATCCGGTGAAGGTAGGCGGTCCGGGCGGCGGCGGCAATCCCGGATCGCGCCCTCCCGGAACCGGCGGGGCGCCCCCCCGCAGAAAGGCAAAAAAAAGCGTCGCACGAGGTTGACACCCCGGGACCTGGCGTGTACATTGGCCGACCGCTGCCCGAGAGAGGCCGGACTGGCCCGGGTGGCGCCCTCCGCCGCGTGGAAGTGTGAGCGCGGGATGGGGGGGCAGGATGCGAGGCGCCCGGCAGGCGCAGGCGAAAAAGGCTTGACAAATGCCGGGACCGGAAGTATCTTGCGAGGTCCCCAGGATGGGGGGCCAGCGGCTGGACCGTTCTGGCCCGGATCTTTGACAACAGAATAGCGTGCGATGGCCCTGCGCGATCCGTGTCCGTTTCGACCCTCGTGGTCGAATACGGGCCTTGCGAACAACGCGAGTGATAGGAGCGAAAGCTCCTTTGTCATGAGCTTTGCTTATTTGACAATGGAGAGTTTGATCCTGGCTCAGAACGAACACTGGCGGCGTGGATTAGGCATGCAAGTCGAACGAGAAAGCTCCCTTCGGGGGGTGAGTAGAGTGGCGAACGGGACAGTAACGCGTGGGAAACCTACCCTTCGGTGGGGGATAACACTTCTAACGAGGTGCTAATACCGCATACGATCTCCGGGCCGCATGACCTGGGGATGAAAGGTGGCCTCTGCTTGCAAGCTGCCGCCGATGGATGGTCCCGCGTCCCATTAGCTAGTTGGTAGGGTAACGGCCTACCAAGGCTGCGATGGGTAGGCGGCCTGAGAGGGTGACCGCCGTCACTGGGACTGAGATACGGCCCAGACTCCTACGGGAGGCAGCAGTCGAGAAGCTTCGGCAATGGGCGAAAGCCTGACCGAGCGACGCCGCGTGAGCGATGAAGGCCCTAGTGGTTGTAAAGCTCTGTCAGATTGGGAA
>JBGSUY010000081.1:0-1624 GCA_041753195.1 Chromatiaceae bacterium | reverse complement strand
TGCCGCGCGGGCCGGCTGGAGCTCGGTGCCCTGCTTGAGACCCTGAGCGGTCAGGGGCTGCGTCGGCTCTTCGTGGAGGGAGGCGGCGCGCTGGTGTCGGCCTTCCTGGCCCAGGGGCTGCTCGACCGCCTCCATCTCACGCTTGCCCCCTTGGTGATCGGGACCGGCAGGCCCGGCCTGCGTATCCCGGCGCCGGAGCGGCTGGCGGACGCCCACCGCCCCCCGGTCCGGCTGTTCCGGATGGGCGGCGATCTGCTCTATGACCTGGATCTGCGTGCCCAGGGCCTGCCCCAGGACACCACGGACGGGACCCCTCGTCCCCTTGCTCGGATCTTCTGAACGCCTCCCGCTGGACTAAACTTTTCAGCGGGGAGGTAACCGAGGAGGTGCATCATGAGGAGGTGCATCATGAAGATCGTCAAGCGTGTCGCTTTGGCAGCGGGAATCGCCGCTGCTCTCATCATGATCCCGACCCAGGTCGCGAACGCCTACTGGCCGGGGGTTGGACCCGCCGCCGGTCCCTGGCGTAACGCTTATGTGTACGATCCCGCCTACCGCTGGGGCTCCCCGGCCATGAAGCAGTACATTCGGGACCTGTATCTGCGCGGGCCAGGCTACGCGGCTTGGCGCCAGCAGCGCCGCGTCGGCGCTTGGTGGTAGGGATTCGCGGGGACTGATGCAGCGGGGCGCCCCAGCGGCGCCCCGCTGCGTTTGTGCGCCGTCATCAGGGTGTCGCTCACTGCCCCCTTACCCCCAACGGCGGGGGCAAGAGGAGCAGATCCTGGTGGCCAACCCGCAGATGCGAACGGCCGGCGGCGACATAGCTCAGCCGGGCATCGATCCAGCGGTCGATGGACGCGAGGCGCTCATTCAGGACCTTCGCGTCGGTAGCCGGGGCGTCCCTGATTTGCTCCCCGGCGGCATCCGCCCAACCGGTCAACAGGGCCTCCTGGATCCCGGTCTGGTCGGGCTCCAGGTCCCAGTCGCTCTGCTCCGCGCGCGGCTCATATCCCAGGGTCCGGCCCAGGCGCGCGAGTGCTCGGGGGGCGCTGGGGCCCAGGGCCGGCCCCAGCCCCTTGTCGCGGCCCTGGTGGCCGTTGACCAGGGCAATCACCACTCCGTCGAGTGGCTCTCGGGGTCTGAGCTCCACCCGACCGTCGTAATTCAGTGAGGCGAACAGGGGCGATTGGTTGCGGCGGCAGCCCGCGAGCAGGTCCGCGAGCCAGGGCTCGGACACCAGGTCCATGAGGGCAGAGGCCACCACCAGGGTGCTGGGTGCCAGGGGGAGGGCGGGTGAGCTCGCCGCCAGGTCCAGTCGGCGAGTCGCGATGCGCCAACACAGGTCTCGCCCCTCGATCCGTAGGCCGTCCCCCCCGACCATGGTCACCAGTCCCTGAGCGCTCGCCCAGGCCGTCGTCTGTTGGATGAGGGCCGCCAGCAGCCCGGGGTCCTGGTCCACGCAGACCCATTGCTGCTTCCCCCCGAGGAGCGGCGCGAGGTAACGCAGGTTCGAGCCCGCGCCGGCGCCCAGGTCCAGGAGTTGCGGCGGGCCCGGCAGTGCTCTCCCGCGCAGCCACTGAACGAACTCGCTGACCAGTGTCTTGGAGCGGGCCTGGCGGTCCGC
>JBGSUY010000080.1:0-5857 GCA_041753195.1 Chromatiaceae bacterium | reverse complement strand
CGTGCCGCTGATCCCTCGGCCAATGTGGCGACGGCACGGCCCGCACCCGCGGGCTCCTATCTGCTGCAGGTGGGCTCCTTCAAGCGGGCCGCGGATGCGGAGCGCATGAAGGCCGAGCTGGCGATGCTCGGCATCTCGACCCGGGTGGAGTCGGTTACCATCAACAATGGCGAGGTCTATCACCGGGTGCGTACCGGCCCCTTCCAGGGCAAGCAGGCGATGGAGGAGGCGCGTAAGGCCCTCAAGCGCCATGGCAAGGATCCAATGGCGATAAAGGTTCAGTGATCAAGTTCCAGTGATCAAGGTCCAGTAGACCGCAGTCGATTCCTAAGTCTGCTGGGGGCGCGGGCCCAGCCCCAGCCCTTGACCCGGTGGCGTCCGTCGGGCTCGGTCTACAGGTCGCCGCTGGCCCCGGCCTCCATGATCTCGCGGATGCTGTCCCGGACCTGGCTGGCATGGCCGAGGAGCTCGGGCGGCAGGTTGGCCATCGCAATGACCCGGTCCATATCCATGCTGACCAGCCAGGCTTGGCCGTCCTGGTCTTCGATCAGGGTGATGCGGCAGGGCAGGTAGGCGGCGAAGTCCAGGCTCTTGGCGAGCATGGCGTGGGCGATCCGGGCGTCGCAGAACTGAAAGATCTCTACCCGTTTGCTCGGAAGCCCCATGGCCTGCAGCTCCTTGTAAAGCGGCTGATGGGCCACGAGCTTGAAGTTCAGCGCGTTGGCGCGAAGCTTCATGGACTCGACGGCGTCGTCCATGGATATCCCCTCCTGCAGCGGCAGTTTGACGACCGTATCGGCTAGGCTCGTGCCCTCGGCGGTGATCGCGGGGGATACGAGCAGCAGGGCCGGAAGGATGGCTAAGAGGGTCCAAAACGGGGTGCTTCGCGGCATTGGAAGAGTCTCCTCTGGTGGTGGCCTCTGGCGATCCGCTCGCCTGGAGGCTGGTTGTCAGCAAGGGCGGGGGTTATTGTGATCGCTCGCCCCGGATCATCCAATTGGCAATCCCCGGTGGCCGGATTGGGGTTTTCAGGTATAGGGGGCTTCGGCAGGCGCCACTTGGGGCTGTCCGCTCAGCGATGAATCCATGGGTGATTCGGGGTGGCTCGCGACCCGAGGCGACGAAGAGAGTTACGGATGGACGACCCGGCATATCAACGTCTGTTCGACTGGCTGCAGCGTGTCGGCCCCGCGGCCGTCGCCTTCTCGGGCGGCGCCGACAGCGGGCTCTTGCTGGCCGTAGCCCGGGATGCCTGCGGCGGTCGGGTGGTGGCCTTGACCCTGGTGGCCCCCTACATCGCGCGCCAGGAGATCTCCGAGGCGGTGGCCTTTGCGGCCGGTCTCGGCGTGCGCCATGAGCTGATCGAGTTCCCCATGCACGCATCCATGGAGGACAATCCCCCGGAGCGTTGCTACCTCTGCAAGCGTGCCCTCTACGAGCGGCTCATCGACGCCGCCGAGCCGCTGGGGTTCAAGGCAATCCTCGATGGCACCAACCTGGACGACCTCAAGGACTACAGGCCCGGGCTGCGCGCCGTGCGGGAGCTCGGCGTCCTCACCCCCTTGCTGGACTGCGCCATCGCCAAGGCCGACGTGCGCCGCGTCTCCCACGCCCTGGGGCTTGCGAGCTGGCGCAAGCCCACCAATGCCTGCCTGCTCACCCGCCTGCCGTTTGGCCAGCGGGTCGTCATGTCGACGTTGCAGCGGATCGAGGAGGCGGAACGGGTCCTACTCGCCCAGGGATTCGACTGGGTTCGGGTGCGCCTCCATGGAGGGGTCGCCCGCATCGAGGTCGAGCGAGACCAGCGAGCCCGGCTCTTGGCCCAGTCTGAAGGCGTCGTCGCAGCACTCAAGGCCCTGGGTTTCCGCCACGTCACCCTCGACCTGGAGGGCTACCGGCTCGGCAGCATGAACGAGTGCGCGGACTGACGGGTCGGTTGGGACGGGCCAGTTGAGGTAGGTCAGTCGAGGCGGTAGTGCTTTTCGACCGCCTCATGGATCTCCCAGGTGCAGGCGAGGCCGGCGGGGAAGCGAATAAGGTCCCCCCGCCTAAGCTCCATCGGGGCGCCACTCTCGGGGGTGACGGTGAAGCGACCCCGCAGGATGTAGCAGGTCTCGGTCTGGGCGTAGCGCCAGGGGAAGGTGCCGGGCTCGCGGCGCCAGATGGGCCAGCCCTCCACCCCTAGGACCTCCAGCTTGGCGGGGGATGGCTTGTGCTCCACGAGGATCTCGGTGTCGGTCAAGGTCGTCTCTCGATGCGTTGCGGATGGAGTCTTTGGATGATGTGGAGATGGGGCCCCTGGTCTCGCATGTCCATGCCCTCCGGTGGCTCGCCCTTGAGTGAATGGTCTCGGTAGTCGAAACTTCCTAACCATGAGTGAGCGACTTGATGCGATGGCCACCCGTCTGGGCGAGCTGTTGATCACGCGGGGTTGGCGGCTCGCCACGGCGGAGTCTTGCACCGGGGGCTGGATCGGCAAGGTGGTGACCGACATCCCGGGTAGCAGCGCCTGGTTCGACCGCGGCTTCGTAAGCTACAGCGACGCCGCCAAGGTCGAGATGCTGGGGGTGCGCCAGGAGACCCTGGACGTCCTGGGGGCGGTGAGCGAGGGCACGGTCCAGGAGATGGCCGCCGGGGCCATCGCTCACAGTCGTGCCCATGTGGCGGTGGCGGTGAGTGGCATCGCGGGTCCCGCGGGGGGCAGCGCGGAGAAGCCCGTGGGCACCGTCTGTTTCGCCTGGGCGATCCCCGGCTCCGAGGTCCAGGCCCGGCGACTCCAGTTCGCGGGCAATCGAGAGGAGGTGCGCCACCAGGCGGTGCGTATCGCCTTGGAGCTGCTGCTGGAGCATCTGGGCTGAGCACCGGGGCCGAGCGCTGGTTCCTCGCCCTCTGGCCCGATCCGGAGGTCCGCGCCGCCCTGGCCGAGCGTTGCCGGCTGTTATTGCCCAAGGGCGCCCGCGGCACCCATGCGCACGATCTGCACCTAACCTTGCGCTTCCTCGGCCCCCTCGACCCGGAGGCATTGGCTCGCGTCGAGGGGGCCGCGGAGTCGGTGACCGGAGTGTCCCCGGTGCCCCTGTGTATCGACCGCCTCGGCCACTTCCCACGCTCCACGATCCTGTGGGCGGGGCCCTCGGTCCCAGGGGCGGGGCTCCTCGGCCTGGTCGCGGGACTCGAGGAGGCCCTGAACGCCCGGGGCTTCGTCCCCGAGGCCAGGCCCTTCCGGGCTCATATCACCCTGGCGCGCAAGGTGAGGCGACCGCCGCCGGGGACCTGGGGGCATCCGGTCTCTTGGATCGCGCGGGAGTTGGTCCTGGCGGCGGGGCAGGAAGGGCAGGTGCCGCGCTATCGGCTGCGCCGGTCCTGGGCCCTGACCGGACCCTTCAACGAACCGCGCGATCCCCGAGCGTTGCGTGTCGAGGCGCCTCCGGGTCCTGGACCCGCGTCATCCGAGGACTGACGGGCGCTGGAGGCCTGTGCGATACTTACGCGCTTCAGTTTCGGGCGTTGGTTCAACCTTCGGGTAGACCCCGGCGCGCCATTCCCAACGGAGACTCCATGGACGAGAACCGCAAGAAGGCCCTGGCGGCCGCCTTGACCCAGATCGAGCGCCAGTTCGGCAAGGGCTCGGTGATGCGCATGGGCGACGTGGGCGCCGTGCGCAACGTGGACGTCATCTCCACCGGCTCCCTGGGCCTGGACCTGGCGCTCGGGATCGGCGGGGTGCCCAAGGGGCGGGTGGTCGAGATCTACGGACCCGAGTCCTCAGGTAAGACGACGCTCACCCTGCACATCGTGGCCGAGGCCCAGAAGCTCGGCGGAACCGCCGCCTTCGTGGATGCGGAGCACGCCCTTGACCCCGGCTATGCGGCCAAGCTCGGGGTCAACATGGACGAGCTCCTGGTCTCCCAGCCGGACACCGGTGAGCAAGCCCTAGAGATCACTGACATGTTGGTGCGCTCGGGTGCCGTGGATGTGGTGGTGGTGGACTCGGTGGCGGCCCTGACACCCAAGGCCGAGATCGAGGGCGAGATGGGTGACTCCCACGTGGGTCTCCAGGCACGGCTCATGTCCCAGGCCCTGCGCAAGCTCACCGGAAACATCAAGCGCTCCAACTGCGTCGTCATCTTCATCAATCAGATCCGCATGAAGATCGGCGTGATGTTCGGCTCTCCGGAGACGACGACCGGGGGCAATGCCCTCAAGTTTTATGCCTCGGTTCGGCTCGACATTCGACGCACCGGCAGCATTAAGAAGGGCGACGAGGTCATCGGCAACGAGACCAAGGTCAAGGTAGTCAAGAACAAGGTGGCCCCGCCCTTCAGGCAAGCGGAGTTCGACATCCTCTACGGCGAGGGCATCTCCCGGGAGGGCGAGATCGTCGACCTCGGGGTGACCGCCGGCATCATCGAGAAGTCCGGCGCCTGGTACAGCTACGACGGTAACCGCATCGGTCAGGGCAAGGACAATGTGCGCAACTATCTCAAGGAGAACCCGGAGCTGGCGCGCACCATCGAGGCCCGTATCCGCGAGCAGCTTCGCCCGCAGCTGCTTCTCGAGATCGTCCGCGATCTCCGGGTGCTGCAGCAGGTACGTGCGTGCGTTGTCCTTGCCCTGGCCGATGCGCTCGCCCTTGTACGCGTACCACGAGCCCGACTTCTCGATGAGGTTCTGCGTGACCGCCATGTCGACCAGCTCGCCCTCGCGGGACACGCCCTGACCGTAGAGGATCTCGAACTCCGCCTCGCGGAACGGCGGCGCGACCTTGTTCTTCACGACCTTCACGCGGGTCGCGTTGCCGATCACTTCCTCGCCGTTCTTGATCGCGCCGATGCGGCGGATGTCCAGGCGCACCGAGGAGTAGAACTTCAGCGCGTTGCCGCCCGTCGTCGTCTCGGGGCTGCCGAACATCACGCCGATCTTCATGCGGATCTGGTTGATGAAGATCACGATCGTGTTCGAGCGCTTGATGTTGCCGGTGAGCTTGCGGAGCGCCTGCGACATGAGGCGGGCATGAAGGCCGACCTGCAGTTCGCCCATTTCGCCCTCGATCTCCGCCTTCGGGGTGAGCGCCGCGACGGAGTCCACGACCACGACGTCCACGGCGCCGGAGCGCACGAGCATGTCCGTGATCTCGAGCGCCTGCTCGCCCGTATCCGGCTGCGACACCAGCAGATCGTCCACCTTCACGCCGAGCTTCTCGGCGTACGTGGGATCGAGCGCGTGCTCCGCGTCCACGAACGCACACGTGCCGCCGAGCTTCTGCGCCTGCGCGATGACTTCCAGCGTGAGGGTGGTCTTGCCGGACGACTCCGGCCCGTAGATCTCGACGACGCGGCCGCGCGGCAGGCCGCCGACGCCGAGCGCGATGTCGAGCGCGAGCGAACCCGTCGGGACGACGTCGAAATCCATCGCCTGCGATGCGTCCCCGAGACGCATGACCGACCCCTTGCCGAACTGCTTTTCGATCTGGCCGAGGGCGGCTACGAGGGCCTTCTTACGGTTTTCGTCCATCGCGGAATTCCTTCGGGTGTTCGGGTGGAGGCGGTACTGGATGGGGGCGGATTATGGCACAGTACGTTTATACAGGTGAAGTTCTTTTCCTGTGAAAACGTCCAGATTCGCGCTCGGGTGCCGCGTCGGCTCAGGCGAGCGCGAACGTTTCGACGATCGCGTACTGCGCACCCGACGGCGAACCCGCCGGGGCGAGCCGGGATTCGACCAGCACGAATGCCGGGTACCGCCATTCGACGGTGGCGGACACCGCCGCACAGCGGCGCTCCGGCGCACGTGCGAGCGTAATGTGCGGCCGGAATTCCCGACGATCAAGCGCGAAATCGGCGGCGAGCAGCGCGTT
>JBGSUY010000079.1:0-2134 GCA_041753195.1 Chromatiaceae bacterium | reverse complement strand
GCCGACATGGTGGCGCGCGCCGAGGCCGGTGAGCTGCATGGCCTGGCGGCCTCAGCCAGCCATGCCGAGCGGGCCGAGCGCTTCCTGTTCAGCACCAGCCCCTACAGCACGCACAAGTTCATCTTCACGCGCCAGGGCGGTCCCATCGCCTCGATGGATGACCTGTCGGGGCGGCGCGTCGGGGTACTGCGCGGGAATCTGTCCGACCTGAAGTTGCTCGACGCCAGGCCGGCCATCGTCCAGGTGGAGTTCGACAGCCCCTTGGCAATGGCGGTGGCGGTGCAGAATGGCGAGGTGGATGCAGCCATCTCCAGCGCCAACCTGCAGTGGACGGCCACCGAGAACATGCTGGCGGACCTGCGCCTGGCGTTTCCGGTGCCCGGCAGCCGGATCGACCTGCGCTATTCCATCCTCAAGCAGCACGCCCCGCTGCTCGGCATCGTCGACAAGGCGCTTCATGCCATCGACCCGGCCGTGATGATGGGGATCCTGCGCAAGTGGGGCAACGAGGAACAGCCCAACATCCCGCTCAGCGCGGATGAGCTGGCCTGGCTGGCGCAGAAAAACACCGTTCGCGTGCGCATCGGCGAGGCCCCACCCTGGGAAATCAACCACCCCGAGCCCGCGGGCATGGCGATCGACTACTTGCGGATCATCGCCAAGTTGTTCGACATCGATTTCCGATTCGTTCCCGCCGCGGACTCCTGGGCCGAGGGATTCGAGGACATGGCCGGGGCGCGCCGCCACTATGACCTGCTGCCGGCCGCCAAGCGCACCGAGCAACGCCTGGCCACCTTGGCCATGAGCGAGGATTATCTCTCCTCCCCCTGGATGATCTTCGCCCGTCGGGAGACGAACGACATCCACACGCTGGGCGATCTGCGCGGCAGGACCGTGGCCGTCGAGCGGGGCTATGTCATGCATGACCTGCTGGCAGCCACTGAGCCCAGCATCGTCCTGTCGGTGCAGGACACCCACAAAGACGCGCTGCTCGCCGTGTCGAACGGTAGCGCCGACGCCTATGTCGGTAACCTGCTCGTCACCGACTACCTGCTTCAGGCCGATGGCATCGTCAACCTCAAGGTGGCCGGCCCCAGCCCCTTCGGCGAGCACAAGCAAGCCATGGTCACGCGCAAGGCGTGGGCTCCCCTGATCTCGCTGATCGACAAGGGGCTGAACGCCATACCCGCCGAGCAGCACATCGCCATTCGTCAGCGCTGGCTGGCCTCGGTGGCCAACGGCGGCATGCAGGCACCGCTGGATCTCAGCGACGAAGAGCGTGCCTGGCTTGCGGCCAATCCGACTATCCGGGTGGGCGCCTATGCGCTGCCGCCCTACATCCAGGAACAGAACGGCCAGGTGGACGGTTACCTGGTGGAGCTGATGCGGGCCATCGCGGCGCGCGCCGGACTGCGGGCCGAGTTCCACTTCCTGCCACTCGAGCAAGTCAAGGAAGGCACCGAACGGGGCACGCTCGACGCCACCCTGGCGGTAAATCCCACCCCGGAGCGGGGGCAAGTGCTGTTGTTCTCGCAAGGGACCGCCGACTTCACCCTGAGCGTCTTCGCCCGCAAGGAGGCCAGGGACATCGCGGGGGTGGAATCCCTGGCGGGCAAGACCCTGGCCACCTATCCCGGGTATTCCTGGAACGCGAGGTTTCCCGAGGCCCTGCCCCACACGCGCATCGTCACCGCCGCGGACGTGGAGGGGATGTTCCGTATGGTCGCGTCCGGCGAAGCGGATGCCGCCATCAGCGAGACGGAGTCCGGCAAGGCCCTGCTGCGCCGGGCTCTACTCACCGATGTGGAGCCCAAGGCGCTCGCGGTCTTCGACGGCCAGCGCAGCCGGCGCGGCCACTATTTCGGGGTGAGCAGGCGAGCGCCCCTGCTGGCCTCGATCCTGGACAAGTCCCTGGCGCAGATCTCCGATGCGGAGAAGCAGCGGATCTGGAACCGTTGGTTCGTCCAGGAGACCGGCGCCGGCAAGGTCGATCTCAGCCCCGAGGAGCGGGCCTACCTGGAAGCCGCCCGAATCCGCCGGGCCCATGCCGCGGCCTGGATGCCCTTCGACTTTGCCGACGCCGACGGCGCGCCAACGGGTGTCGCCGAGGACTACTGGGCGCTGATCCGCGACA